>JAXFQS010000042.1:0-2838 GCA_034178815.1 Kiritimatiellia bacterium
CCGCCACCCTCACCCTCCCCAAGGGAACCTACGAATACAAGTTCGTCATCAACGGCACCTGGTGCGCAGACCCCGAGTGCGCCGAGTGGGTCCAAAACGACATGGGCACGCTCAACTCCGTCCGCCACATCCAGTAGCGACACACCACATCAGACCGCAACGAGCCGGTTCCGCCTGCCACCAGCAGACGAATCGGCTCTTGCCGTCCCAAAAACACACCAGATGAACAGCAAGCGGATCGGCATCATCGGCGCAGGACGCTTCGGAGAAGCCCTCGCCCAAAGCTTCGCAGAAAAAGGAGTCGAGATCCTCCTCATCGACGAAAACCGCGAGAAGATTCGCGAACTCGCGCAGTATGTCACCAAAGCAGTCGAAGGCGACGCAACCAACACCCGACTGCTGGAGGAATCCGGCTTCGCCACCTGCGACACCGTAGTCGTCGCCATCGGAGATAACATCGAAGGCAGCATCATGGCGACCGCCGCCTGCAAGGAAATAGGCGTACCCAATGTCGTCGCCAAAGCCATCAGCGAGATCCACGGGAAGGTACTCAAACGCGTCGGAGCAGATGTAGTCGTGCACCCCAATCGTGACCGCGCCCAGCGTCTGGCGAGGGCACTTTTGGCCGCCACTCCTATCGAGCTCTTCGAGGTGGCGGATGGTTTGAGCATGGCCGAGGTGGTGGTACCTAGGCCGCTCGTCGGCAAGAACCTTGCGGAGTCGGCGGTACGCACGGCTTTCGGCATTACGGTGCTAGCCATTCGACGCCTTTCCGACGACCCGGCGGCCCCGCGGCAAGTCGTGATGGCAACACCGGAAGAGGTATTCCAGGAGGACGATCGGTTGCTGGTTTTCGGCGCAGACCACAAAATCGACGCCTTTGCCTCGCAGGAATGAGTGACTTGCCATGATGCCTTGTCTGATTCCCCGTTGGTGCCGCCGAATCCTCATTCTTTCGGTCTTGGCGTTTATGGGATTCCTGCTGGCGCGGGCGTGGAATCGGTTGGAGCGGCCGGAATTGGATGGTGGTGCGTCGGCGTCGCTCTGCTGGGTGGCGATGGGGACTTCTGCGGGGTTGACGCTGCCGGGTTTCCAGGCCGAGCGACTGCAGGGGCTCAAGCAGTCTGTCCAGGAGGTTTACGCCCGCATCGAGGGGGAACTCTCGCCCTACAAGCCGGGGAATTGGCTCCGTCTGGCGCACACGGAGAAGCCGATTCCGATTCCCGCCGAACTCTACCCTCTTGTCGCCGAATCAATCCGTCTGGCGCGCCAGAGCCAAGGCGCTTTCAGTCCGGCAATCGAGCCACTGATGAGGCTCTGGGGTTTCCGCGGCGCGCCCCCTGAAGCGCCCCCGTCCGAGGCCGAGACTCTGGCGCTGGCGAGGTCCGTTCGCGCAGACCTTTCGCTCGCGCTGGAGGGTGACCGCCTCCTCGTCTCGAAGGCGGCCCGGGACGCGGTTCAAACGACGGGGTCGGGTCTGCTGCTCGACTTCGGCGCCATCGCAAAGGGCTATGCCGTCGACCTCGCCGCCAAGCGGATTCCGCCGGATGTGCCGGATATCCTCATCGACCTCGGCGGCACGCTCTACGCTAAAGGGCATTGCCCCGCTCGCACCGACGGCTGGCGCGTGGCCGTCCGCAATCCCTACCAACCTAAAGGGGCAATTGGTTGGTTCGTCCTGCCCCCGGAGATGGCAACCTCCACCAGCGGGGGCTACGAACGATTTGTCTCCATCGGTAGCAACCACGTCGGCCACCTCCTAGACCCCAGAACCGGCCGCCCCGTCAAACCGTGCGCCGCCGTCACCGTCATCGCCCCGACCGCCACCCTGGCCGATGCCCTCTCCACCACCCTCTACATCCTCGGCCCCAAGCAAGGCCGTGACTGGCTTCAACAGCACCACCCCGAAGCCCACGCCGTCTGGTACCCATCCGACCCACGCGAGCCCCCCGCCACAACCCCGGGATTCCCGACCATCCACCCCTTTCCAACCCGGCCCCGCTAGCCCCTGCCGAACCTCCTTCAAATCGCCGTCATAGCGGAAAAGACACGCGCCTACCCAAGAGAACTCTGCCGCGGCATAGCCTCCGTCGGGCAAGACCATAAAGCGTGGGCCCTCCACCTGCTGAGCGACATTCCCGACAATTCCGACACCCTAGCCCGCTTCGACGCCTTCATCGTCCGCGCCTACGACTAACCCTTCGCCGAGCGCATTCTGACCACAGGAAAACCCATCGTCGATGTCTACGGAGACGCCGCCGGATGCCAAGGAATTCGCCTCGTCGATGCCGACCACCGCGCCATAGGCGTACTCGCCGCCCGCTACTTTGCCGCCCGCTGCTACAACCACTTCGCATTCTGCGGCTACCAGGGAATCTTCTTTTCAGATCGCCGCGATGCAAGCCTTCTCCGAGACCCTTTCCCGCACAGGCGCCGCCACCTTCCAAGCCTACCCGACACCCCAAAAGGATCTCGACAACTTCAATGTTCTCAACCTGAGACGGGAAGAGATTGACTCGAACTACTGCGAGCGCCACCTGACCAGGTGCTCGCCGGGGAGGAGCCTTCCGGCGGGGGCAAGGCAACGCTGATTCGCCCCAAGGGGATTGTCGAGCGGGAGACATCGGCCTACTATCCGACGGCCCCGGAATGGCTGCCTGCGACGGTCGGGTTCATTCGCAGGGAGTTCTGCAAGGACATCTCGGCAACGGATGTCTTTCGTACGGTGGGGCTCTCGCACACGATTGTCGAGAAAGCCTTCCGCCGCTACCTGCGCACGACAGTCCAACAGGAGATTATGCGCCACAGACTCAACGGCGCGATCGAGCTCCTGTGCAC
>JAXFQS010000066.1:0-8107 GCA_034178815.1 Kiritimatiellia bacterium
CGCCCCCAGTCCAAGAACCACGGATATCCAGCAATCACACTCTTGTGCCCGTCCCGTCGAACAATGTACAGCCCCAGCGCAGCCCGCAGAAACGCCCCCAAAGTTGCCCCCTCGCGCACCCAATCCCGAGGCTCCTCCCACCCCCCGGAAGCCACCTCCCCCGCCCGCGCCACAACCATCCCAGACTCACCACCCTTCAAATCAAACGAGAACCATCCCGGACTGAACAGATCCGACTTCCCGCCAAGCCCCCGCTCCGCATCATCCCCATGCTCCACCCCATAAGTCCATTGATCCTCCCGGTGCCACAACCCGCCAACCGCCTCCAAAGATGCCTCCCCGAAACGGAAGCCCCTAGCACCGTCCGACACCCGGCCAGACCAATCCCCCTCCACCTCGAACGCCTTCGTCTTCGTGTGGAAACTGCGCCACTCCACATCCGGACGCAACACCACCCGCACCCCGTCCGTAGGCTCCTCCTGCCCCGCTTCCGACCGACGCAGAACCGTCAACCTAGCCTCATTCTCAAGCGGCCGCAACGCCAGACGCAACACAATTCCAACACTCAACCCCATTCCACACGGCACACGGAAATCCCACTGGGCATAGCGGCCAGCCGGATCCACCGACACCTGCGACAGACACCCCGCCTCAAGTTCCGACGAATACCCCTGATACTGCACCCAGCCCCTGCAACGCGTCCAGAAAACCGTCCGATCCACGGGAATCGAACGGTTCAAATTCGCCGCGAAAAGCGCATCGTACTGCGAGCGTAAAGTTCCCCACGCCAAACGCACCTGCGCCATCGCCCCCGCCCCATTTCCAAGCACGGTTCGAAGGAACGGATTGCGCCGGATCTCGCCCCCCGAGTAGATCGTCTGGAGGGCGTCAGCGGAGACCTTTTCCTGGCAGATTGCCAACGCACCCTCACGCAGTTCCACCGAGGAACCTTGCACCGTCTCGAAGCGGAAGGTTTCTCCCAGCGGCCTCGAAAGCAACCGATAGTCGCCCGAGGGCAGGCGCACGGATCGACCGCCGTCGCACCAATCGTCCGCACCCGTTCGCCAGCAGACCCGGAAGGGGGTCGCGGCCGAGAATGCCACGATGGCATCGGCTGGAACGGGGACGACTCGGTGGAGATCTTGGGGGTAGTTCCAAGGCACCCGCCGCGCCGTTCCTGCCCTCTGGAGCATCAGATCGGTGCGTCTGGAGTCGGGTATTTCCCGGGCGAGTTCGGCACCGGCTGGGTCTAGGCAAAGGAGTGCGCCGGGGGCGAGTTCGAGGGTATTTTCCTGCAAGGGAACCCAAGATTCGGCGATATGGTCCCAGGCTTTTGGGGGCATTGGGATGGAGGCGTCCCAAGAGACGGGCTGGGGCTGGAAGGGGTCTAGGTTGGCGAGCACTAGGAGGTCTCGCCCGGCGCCCGATCGCAGGACGGCGAGGGTGTTTCCGGGGCCTTGCTGAACCATACGAAGGTTGACTCCGGGGCCGAAAGAGGGGTGCATCTCCAGGAGGCGGTTGAGTTTGGAGATGGGCTCTATCATATTCTTTTTGGCGCCCCAGTTCAAGCCTCCGCAGCCGTGGACATCGATTTTCTGTTGGGCGAAGTATTCGACACCTGCGGTGATGCCCCAGGCGCCTTCTTGGGAGAGGAGGGCGGAGAGGCGGACGCGCAGGAGGGCCCAGGTCTGGCCGCCGGGGTGTGCAGCGAGGCGGTTGTTGTCGTGGGTTTCGGCGAAGTGGACGAGGGGGCCGAATCGGGTGCTGCGGTGGAAGGTTTGGGGGAGTTCGCGTTCGAAGGCGGAGCGGTCGTAGGTCTGGAAGAGTTCGGAGTAGGCCCAGTCGAGGCCGGAGCGGTTGAGTAGGCGGTCTGTGGTCTGGATGGGGCCGCCGAGTCCTTCGAGGAGGAAGACGGTTTCGGGGAATTTCTCGCGCACTTTGGCGACGATGTAGGTCCAGGTTTTCTCCGGAATCATATAGCCGGCATCGCAGCGGAAGCCGTCTACGCCTTTGCGGCACCAGTGGAGGAAGACATCGGCCATGAAGCGGCAGAGGCGGGGGTGGGAGTAGTCGAGTTCGACGAGGTCTTCCCAGACGACGCCCCAGGCGCCCGGGGAGTGGTAGGAGCCGTCGGGGTTTCGTTTGAACCATTCGGGGTGGTGTGTCAGAAGTGTGGAGGCCCAGCCGCAGTGGTTGGCGGGGAGATCCATCAGGAGGCGGGCGCCGAGGGCGTGTACTTGGGCGACGAGTTGGGTGAATTGTTCGATGGGGGTGGCGTGTGTGTCGAAGTCGGCGAGTGCGGGGTCGACGCTGAGGAAGTCGGTGGAGGCGAAGGGGCTGCCGTAGCGTCCCATGCGGGCGTAGGTGGTGGGTGTGGGGTGGATGGGGAGGAGCAGGATGTTGCGGAATCCGAGGGTCTGGACGATGTGGGGGAGGGCTTTGGCGAAGGAGCGGAAGGTGCCGGATGGGGGGATGGCGGTGTAGCCGTTTTGGTCGAGGCGGTCGAGGGTGGATTGGGGTTCGGGGCCGCCATGGGGGGCTTCGGGGAGGTGGGCGTCGGGGCCGAATTGGCGGATGAAGGCGGCGTAGATGGAGTTGCCGCGGGCGGTGTGGGCGGGTGCGACTTTGATGGTGAGGTTGTCGCCTTGGGGCCAGATGGGGGGCTCGCCGGAATCGGGGAGGAAGCAGCATTTGCCGCTGAAGATGCCCTCTTCGAGCAGGGGGATCTGGAGTGTCCAGTGTCCGGGGGCGTCGGGGGTCATGGCGAGGTCGTGCCAGCCGCGCGCAAGGGGGGGAATGTCGTCTTCGGTCTGACGGATGATTTCGCTTCGGTTGACGGCGGCGCGGGCGAGGTTGGTGCGGAAGACGGCTCGTCCGGGGGGGAGGTCTTGGGCGGTTAGGGTGACGCGAAAGGTATCAGCGGCGTGGTGCAGAAGGTAGGCACCTGCGGGGGGATTTTGTATCATGGTTTGGGGGCGATGGGTTGCAAGGAAAGGAAGGTCTCGAAATGTTGGGTTCTCGGGAAGAGGTCGACGAGTTCGGCGCGGGCGATGCGGTAGCGTGTCGCGAGGCGGCGCCAGTCGCGGGCAAGGGTGTCTGGGCCGCAGGAGACATAGCCGATGAACGGGGGAGTGGCTTCGAGCAGGGCATCGAGCACATTGGGGGCAAGACCGGCGCGGGGCGGGTCAACGAGTACGGCGGCGCCGGGGTGTTCGCGCAGAAGACGCCGCGCCAAACGGGCGCAGTCGCCGCAGTGGTAGGTCGCCTCCACGCCATAGGTTTGGGCGTTGAGGCGGGCGTCGGCGACCGCCTCAGGGGAGGTTTCGACGCCAACGATCCGGCGGAATCGCGAGGCTAAGAGCAACCCGAAGACGCCCGCCCCGCAATAGAGGTCGAGCAGCGTCTCGCCCCCGGGGAAGTGCTGCTGAACCGTGCGGAAGAGGGTGTCGGCCTGAGCCGGATTGACCTGCCAAAAGCCGTCGGCGCGAACCTGCATCGGGCCAATCGGGGTCGCCTCGGTCAGGCGCACGGGTGGGGCGGAACGGTCGCGCCAGAAGCGCACGCCGTCGTGCGGCGTATAGCGCAGCGTCAAGGTCGAGCCTGCCTTGAAGGAGGCGGCGAAACCGGGTTGTGAACGCAGCCGCGCAAGGCACTCGTTGATGGCCGGATGCGCCAGCGGATCGCGGGCCAAATCGAGAATCTCCGCGCGCGAACCTTGGCAATAGCCCAACGCGCCGCGCCCGTTGGAACGCAACACAATCTTGTTGCGGTAGCCCTCGATTGAATGCGCCCCGTGCACCTCGTCGACAGGCCGCTTGAGGAACCATTCCAACTGCTCCCGCTTGGCCGCGAGTTCCACCCCGTAGGCCATGTGCGAGTAGACCGAGCCCGGCAGAGATTCCCCCCCGATGCGCTCGGGAGAAGGCTCTAAAACCTCCACCAGACGGGCGAAATCGCACCGCGGCGTACGCCGCAAAACCTCCGCCGAAACCCACTCGCCGGGCACCGTTCCCGGCACAAAGACAACCTTTCCTTCGTCGCGGGCCACCCCATCCCCGCCAAAGGCCAGACGCTCGATATGGTATCTTCGGGGGGGCGTCATGGCTCCGGATTGCGCCAAATCTTCAACAGGCAATAGACCGTCCCCAATACCACGAACGACCACGCACCAATCAACAAAATCCAGCCGCAGGTAGTCATCTCTTCCCTCCGCCGTACGCCCGCTTGACCAGGAACATGCCAAACCCGAAGAGCGCCACATACCCCACGCGCACCACCACAATCCAAAACCTCTGCTCCTCCGGGACGCCAATCAGCAGCAGCCGCCGCCAGCCGTCCGTTGCCGCCCACGAAAGCAAAATCCCCGCCAGAATCACCGGCGTAATCCAAGTCAGGACAAAGCGGAACACACGGGGAATCCGCAGCCGCGCCGCCTCGTGCAGCAAACACCACCCCTTGACCGGCCCTATGTACCTCAGGAAAACAAACAATTCAATGCACGCGAACAGAGGCAGCGAGAACATGCTGAACCAGAAGTCCAGTTCGTCCATCGTATAGTCCCGCACCATCGAAAGCCAAGAACCCGCCAACAACATCCCCCCCACGACAGCCACCGCCCGCTTTCGCGTCAACCCCAGACGCTCCTCGAAGAACGCCAACGACGGGTGAATCATCGAAACCGTGCTCGTCAATCCCGCCACAAACAGCAGCGAAAACCAAACAACCCCCAGCACCGCCCCATACCCGACATGATTGAAAATCAGCGGCATAGTCCGGAACCCGAGCCCGAACATGCCCCCCTCGATTGCTTGCTGCGTCCCGACCGGCCCGAAGAAACAAAACGCCGCCGGTATAATGATGGATGCGCCGATGACCACTTCAATCAATTCGTTCAACATCGCGGCAGTCGTCGACCCCAAGGCCACATCGTCATCGCGGCGGAGATAACTGGCATAGGTCATCAAACAGCCGATTCCAATCGAGAGAGAGAAGAATATCTGAGAGGCCGCCGCCAGCCAGATTTTCGGGGAGAGCAGTTGGCTGAAGTCGGGGTTCCACAAGAATCCGAAACCGTTCGAGACATTCCACTCTGGACGGCCGGGGATTGGCGCGCCGAGGAAGAGAACTTTGCCAGCGATGACCAGACCTGCTAGGATGAGCACGGGCATGGAGATGCGGCAGAGGCGCTCGATTCCTCTGCTGACGCCGCGGTAGAGGATAAGGAAGTTTGCCCCAAAGGTGACGGCAAAGGGAAGGAAGCGCCAGGGGGAATGGATGTAGGCGACGAATAGGCGGTTCATGGCCTCGGGATCGTCTATGCCGCGGTAGGTTCCCAGCAGGGCAAGGGCGGCGTAGGCTAACGACCAACTTTCGATGTAGAGGTAGTAGAAGGAGATGCCAAGGGGCCCAAATGTGCCGATAATTCCAAAATATTTCAGCCAACGGGGTTTGGCGGCAATCGCGCGGATGATGCCCGGCGCATCGCCCACGGCGTACTGTCCTCCGTAGCGGCCCATTGTCCATTCGACCCAGCACATAGGGAGTCCCAGGAGAAGGAATGCGAGGAAGTAGGGGATGATGAAGGCGCCGCCGCCGTTGGTCGCGGCAATGCTTGGGAATCGGAGCAGATTGCCCAATCCGACGGCGCTACCGGCGGCTGCGAGAATGATGCCGAGGCGTCCAGCCCAGGCATCGCGTGTGGGGTTAGACTTCACGGGCGAGCTTTCTGGCAAGGTATGGCAGTTGAGGGTCTCTGGCGCCGAGAATGGCGATTAGGTCGCAGTAGGGGGCGCGGGCGCGGAGAAGGGTCTCGGCTGCGGGGATATCAGGGACGAGGGTGGCAAGGCCGGGGGGGAGGAGGTCGATTAGGTCTTGGGAGTTGACGGTGCGGTCTGCGGTGCCGCCGGCGTCGTAGACGGGGAGCAGGACGAGGAGGTCTTGGGGGCGGAGGCGTTGGGCGAAGAGGGTAGCGAGGGGGGCTTTCATTTTGCGCAGAGGAGCGTATCCGTGGGGGCGCCAGAGAGCCGTGAGTCCGCGCGGGGCGAGGGTTTGGAGGGTGTCGAGGGCGGCCGCGAGTTTGGCGGTGTTGTGCGCGTAGTCGTCGATGACGAGTGCGCCGGAGCAGGTGCCGCATCGTTGCAAACGGCGTTCGATTCCTTGGAAGGTCTGGAGGGCGGATGCGATGTTTTTGGGGGGAATTCCGAGGCGGAGGGCCATCTCGATGGCGGCCAGGGCGTTGGCAATGTTGTGGGCGCCCGGGAGAGGAAGTCGGTAGTTCTGTCCGCGCCAGTCGAAGGTTGCACCCCAGGCTTCGGGGCGTATGTTCTGGGGCTGGAGGGGGGCGTGGCGGGTGTCGATGCAAATGCCGGGAATGGCGGCGCGGAAGGTGTCGAAGAGGTGCTCTGTTTCGTCGAGATCGAAGTGGTCGGCGGAGGCGTTGGTGATGATGGCGTGGGTTGGACGGAAGGCGGTCAATGAGCGGTCGCTCTCGTCGACTTCGGCTACCATCAGGGGTTTGGCGTGCCCGGGGAGGATGGTGCCATTGGAGCGGCGCACGGAGGCAATGCGGTTGCCGCCGTCTTCCCAGCCGACAACTCCGGCGCCGTTGACGACGCAGGGATCGGCGCCGCTCTCGGCGAGAATCCACCCGAGCAGTGCGGTGACACTGCTTTTGCCAGCGGTTCCGGCGACCGCGACGAGTTCGTACCGGGAGGCGACGAGTTCGGCCAGGGCTGTGGCACGGTGGATTACGGGAATGCCTAGGCGCCGTGCCGCCAGAAGGTCTGGGTTGTCCGCCTCGATTGCGGTCGAGACGATTACGCCCGCGCAACCGGTCGATACGCCGCTGCCATCCTGCGCAAAGAGCGCAATCTCCCTGGCGGGCAACTCCAAATCGCGCTGACGATCTGAGCCCGACACGGCGAACCCCTGGTCGAGCAGCGCTTGCGCCAACGCCCGCATTCCAACCCCGCCCACACCGACTAGATGGTACAACTCAGCCATGCCTTCCATTATATCCGAATGACGCCACGCCCGCAAACAAAAAAGCCCTTCCTCCGGTCATCCCCCTCACCTATCCCCCCTAATCCCTGCCCCTCCCTCCTCCGAAACCGTCCCGCCTCCGCCCCCATTTCCTGCGTACCCACGCCCCACACACCTGAGCACCCACGCACCACACACCTGTGTACCCACGCCCCACACACCTGTCTACCCACGCCCCGTACACCTGTGCACCACCGCCCCGTACACCTACCAACCTCCAAAATCAACTCCAACCCATCCACTCAAGCCCCCGCCGTCCGCCAACCCGACCGCGCCAAATCAACCCGACCATCCGGCAGAAACACCACCCCCTCAGCAAGTAAAAGCCGCCGCTTCCGTCCATCCCCGTCCGCCTCCATCCGTCCAAAATAGCCTCCAATTCGACCGTCCACCCCCACCACACGATGACACGGAATCATTGCCACATCCGGATTCCGTCTCAACGCCTGCCCCACCGCCTGAGGCCCCCCAGAACCCACAAGGCGCGCGATTGCCCCATAAGTCGACACGCACCCCCGCGGAATCCGCCTGACCACCTCATAAACCCGTTCCTGAAAAACCGTCATACAACGCTCCGCCCACTATCACAACCACTCCCCGGAAATAAAAAGAGATGTGAGGTTCTCACCCCACATCTCTCTTTCAGTCAAGAATCGACCGACTTACTTGACCGTGATGCTGGCCTTGTAGAAGAAGGCAGTCGGCTCCTCAGCAGGCGCGTCAATCTTCAAAGTAATCTTGCCACCCTCCTGAGCAATGTTCCCCGCCTGGACCTCCACAGGCGAGAGCGCATTGAGGCTCGTACCGCTGTAGACAACGAACTTGCCATTGATAGCCGCAGCAGTCAAGTTGACCGACTCGGAGACCTTGCCGTTGACAACAACGCTGACCGTACCATCCTCATTGAAGGCAAGTTCAAGGACATCCATCAAGTCAGCCGTCTGGGCTTCGGCAACCGAAAGGTTAGTCAAGAAACCATTGACAATCGAGTCAACTGAGGCAGTCGTAATATCCTCAATCTTGACCCCCTTCGCAGTAGCCCAGGTGTTGAATGCATCGCCTTGAG
>JAXFQS010000076.1:0-16364 GCA_034178815.1 Kiritimatiellia bacterium
CCCTCCAACGCCTTCATCGGCAACTACCTTCGTTTCGAATTGCTACATCAGGCCGGCTTGCAGAATCAGATTCGCGGCGAGGCGCTTGCCTATTTCACGCGCATGGCCGAGCGGACAGGTACCCTTTGGGAGTTTTCCGCCCCATCCGCCTCCTGCTGTCATGGGTTCGCCTCCTATATCGCCGTCTTGCTTGCCGGCGAATAAAGGCCCTTGCTTCTAGGGAAGTTTTGGAGGGAGAACTGTTGAGGACATCGCTACGGCGGTAGGAGGGAACGCCACCTTCTGGGAGCCCGTCTTGGATTGGTGTCTGAAGTGGGAACCTCCAGCCCCGGAGTCCGTCATCTCCTGCCCCGTTCCCGTGAGCCGATGCCGTGCTCAGGAACCTATCTGTCATTGCCGGGGGTAGCCACACCACCATCGGGGAGATTGGCAGGGGCGTCCTGTGTTGTTGCCCACCAACTGCCGTCGAGGTAGTCGCAGGCAGGGAAATGGGGCTCTCTTTATTTTTCGTCTCGACATTCTATGCGCTGTGTGGTAGGCTCCCCTCACCATTGGTGGCGGTAGCGAACTTGAGGGGGCGAGGCGAGAAAGGTTTCTCGTCTATCGAGCCCGCATCGGAATTGGCGCGCGCGGCTGCTTTTGGGGCTGGACAGGGGGGCTTTTGGATTGACTTGACGGGCGTCTTATGGGATAATAGCGAGGTTATTCGACTAAGGATTTTCTCGCTATGCGACGCGGTTTTACCCTCCTAGAGTTGCTGGCTGTCATCGGCATCATCGCGATTTTGGCCGCCATTATGGTGCCGAAGTTTGTCGGTTTGACCGAGAACGCTAAGGCGCTACGGTGCAAGAACAATCTCAAGAACCTTGGTGCGGCCTGCTTGACTCGCTTCTCTCGAAATCAGACATTCCCATCCTCGGAAGACTATCAGGTCACCAGTTCCGCCTATGAGAATGGGCGCGCGGTTGTCTATTACCATCTCGGGCGCGGGTGGGTCACTGCTTCCAAAGACTACGGTCCCAACCCCTCCAGGTCACCCTTCGATATCGAGCCGTCTAGTTGGCTCGGAGATTTGGCGGTGATTTCAGTCACCAATGGCGCGCTCTGGTCCTATATCGGCAACACCGAGGTTTACCGTTGCCGCACCTGCGCCGCGGCAGCTGCCAAGAAGGGGTACCGCGAAGCGCGCATTACTTACGCCATGAACTACCGCTTTCTGGGGTCCCACCCCAAACCCGACCAGGAGGGGCAGGCATCTCGTACCCTTCTCTTTGCGGAAATCGCCGAGTTTGGTGCGGATAAATCGGACAAATCCGATGGTCGCATCGACCCGACCGAGAACGAGTCCATAGGCTTTTGGCACAAGAGTGCGGGACGCTATGTTGCGCATGTCTGCTTCGCTGATGGTCATGTCGAATCCCTTGCCGATCCCCGGCGACAGTCCATCGAGAGCGAGTTCTCCTATGGCGGAGAATATGCCGATTGGACCAAGTTCCTCTGCTCCGGCGGTCAAGAAGGCAATCCCCCTTCAGAAGATATCGCCCGATAGGATTTTTCCCCGTATGATTCGCAAACTCCTGTTCATCGCCTTGCTTCTATCCGGCGGGCTACCGGCCTTGGCTGCGGAGTTGGCTGTGGTCACCAATATTCCCACCGCCTACTCTGCAAACAATCGCATCCACATAGTCGTTTCCAATGTTGCGCCGGACACTATCGTCTTTCGCAGTTGGAACCTCAATGGGACAGGCTCTACCAATGTGGTTTCCCTTGTCAAGGACTCCACGCTTGACCCTTACACTCTCTATATTTCCGAACCCGTCGCCCCGATTGCCGATATTTCCACCCGTGCCTGGCAGGTTGATGCAACCATTGACGGCGTGCCGACCGTTCTGCTCCCTCCCGTCCATCGTGCCCTTACAAACCCAACCGCGTCCATCCGCTCCTACAAGACGACTGGTCCTACCGCTTGGTCTTCAGAAGAGATTCTTGCCTCAGTGAACCAAAATCCCAATTATCGTGCAATAGGCGACATCAATCCCAGCCACCACTTTTCCGGCTGGTGTTCGACCAATGCCGGCATGACTTCCGCTCTAATTCCGGGGCCAGGTTGCATCAGCCTCTACAATACGAATCATACCTTTTTGGTCAGCGGCCTCTATTCCAACGGATTGAAGAGCGTCTCCTTCAGCCTCCGCCGGCCGACTAATCAGGCCCTCGGCGATTTCTATGTGTTTGCCGTTACCAATGACCTTGCGATGGCTGATTTCTCGCTGATCGATCCTGAGTCCCACGCGTTGGTCGCGGCTTGGAACAAAATTGCAGTCAACACGCTTTCTTATGGTTCTTCCACTTGGAGCGAGCATACATTCGCCAATGCCGATGGTTCGCTTCTGGTTCCCGACGGGGTGCCTTACCGACTATACTTCCTTCGCACGCATTATGTGTCGGGCACCTACAATGGCGGGCGCCTAGACATTGGTTCCATCGCACTCGTTCCCGATTCGACGCGGGCGTCCCTCTCGGGCTCGTTCACGCCCGCCGTGCCCGACAAATTCTCCCCTATCACATTCCACGCGGCGCTTGCCGTTGAGACTCCGAACTGGCCGGTTCTATCCTCGTCCGTGAAGGTGCATTATCGCCTTCAAGGAGCATCCGAGTGGACAACGGTAGATTTGACCTCGCACGATGCGGTTTCCGCGTCGGCTACCTTGCCAAATCCCTTGGAGGCTGGTCTTTACGACTACTATTTCTCTGCCGAGGCGAGGGGATTTCTCGCTGAGCAAATGGCTGTCGGGGATTTGCCTAAATTGGTTTCGCCGGTTGCTACCATCCAGATCGCTTCGTTTACGGTCAAGACCCTCTATATCGCTGGCAATGGAGACGATTCCAACGAAGGATTGTCCTGGGCTGCGCCGCTCCGCCAGATTCAGAAAGCCATCGACACCTACGCAGCCGCCAATACGGAACTGATTGTCTATGTAACCAATGGCGTCTACTCCGCCATTGACACCAAGGGTTTCCCAGTCCGCATTCAAAGCGTCAGCCATCCCACCAATGTGGTAATCGATGCGGCTGGCAGTGGACGAGCCGCCACCTTGCTCTCGGAGGCTGAGAATGCTGTCGGCGGTGTTCTGGTCGGAATGACGCTCAAAAACGGTCTGCTGGGGGCTGGTCTTGACGGCGCGGGTGTTTATGGCGGCTCGCTCATCAACTGTATTCTCTCGGCGAATACGACCTCAGCCCGTGGCGGCGCCGCGGCAAATGCCACCCTCCATAACTGTTTGCTGACTGGGAACCGGGCCAATGAAGGCGGCGCCGCGTATGGTTGCACGGTCTTCGGGGCTACGGTTGCAAACAACACCACCGAAAGTTTAACATCAACAGCCCTCGCGGATACGCAGGGAGGGAACAATATCCTATGGAACAATCTGGTTGGCGCGTCGGCAGACGCTTCTGACGAGCCTGCCAATCCGCTTTTCGTCAATCCGTCCGCCGGAGACTACCATCTGTGGAAAACCTCCCCATACGAAAATGCCGGCGACAATGCCCTTGTCGCGACTCAAACCGATTTGGACGGTGCCGCTCGTATCCAAGGCGGGCGTGTCTCCAAAGGCGCTTTTGAGACCACCATCGAGGCCACTCTTGCGGTTCAACCGCTTGAGCAGACCGTCGCGTCCGGGGCTTCTTCCTGCACCTTTGGTGTCGATTGCCCCGCTCCTTGGTCGTTGGAGGATTCTCCTTGTGGCTGGCTCACCTTCGCGAATGTGACGGGGGCTTCATTCGATTGCCTGGTAGCTCCGGCTCCCGCGGACTTGACCGAGAACCGCTCGTGCCAAATCACCGTATCCAGTTATGGCGTCTCGCAGACTGTGACGGTGAACCAGCAAGCGGCATCGGGTACGGTTTCCGGAGGGGGCGTGGATGATGCCGTGACCGGGGGACATGTCATCTGGAAACCCTCCGGAGAGGGGTTGAAAGCAGAGGGATTGGGGGGACAAGGACAATCGGCTTGGCTACGGAAAGAGTATGGGCGAGGGCTGATACAATTCAACTACCAAATCGCCGGCAATGGGGTTCTTTCGGTTTCCTACGGTGCGGATGTCCAGTTCGCCGTGACGAATGCCGCGTCAGGTACCATTGAACTCTACATTCCGTTCACGACTAATGTTGTCTGGGAGTTTACCCAGATTACCCCGACAGTCTCTGGAAGTGCCACTATCGACACCGTCAAATGGACTGCCGTGATGGATGTTTCTTTCGAGGTGGATGGCGGCACCATCTCGCCGACTTTTGTTTCCGTCACCAACGGTGCGCCGTACGGAGATTTCCCCGTGCCGGATTACGAAACGGCGGTTTTCAGCCACTGGTTGCTTGGTGAGCAAATTATCCGCCCCGACACAATCGTTGTTGAGGGAACCAACCATGCTGTTAAGGCCGTGTCGTTGCCGATAACCCTCTCGGTCGATCCGACCGAACAGACCGTTCCACCAGAAGGCGGTAGTTATCTTATTTCTGTGGCGGCCACCAATGCGACTTGGTCCTTTAGCGGAACCCCTTCGTGGATTGCCTTCGCATCCTACGAGATTCCAACTGAGACCAACACCCTCACCGAACTCCGCTACAGCGTCCAGCCCGCTCCATATAGTATGGAGGAGAACCGTGAAGCAACGCTTACCTTCAAGGCAAAAGGGGTCACCCAAACGCATCATCTCGTCCAAAGCCCGGCGCAAACCTCGCTCTCCGGGGCAGGCCTTTCTGGGGCCGTGACCGGTGGTTCCGTCGCGTGGACGCCGGATGGCGAAACGGTTGTGGCAAAACAGTTGCCCGTAGACGGTTCTGCTTGGATTCGCTCTCAGTATGGGCGTGGTGTGGTGACCTTCGATTATCTGCTTTCCAATGGCGGAACGCTTACGATTCTAGTTGACGGCTCCACGGTTTATACCTTTGCCTCCTCGGGGGGCTGGCAAAGTGCAGAGATTGATCTCCCCGCCCCCGCGACAGTCGTATGGCTTTTCGAGCGGCATGCCGCGGATTCAGAGAATAGTCAGGCACAGTTGCGCAATGTCCTCTTCAGCCCGCGGATGACCGTGACATTCGACCCCAATGGCGGTTCGGTCTACCCCCCCACGCGCATCGTCACCTACGGACGCCCCTACGGCGCGTTGCCCAAGCCCGTGCGCGCCTCTCACATCTTCAATGGTTGGTATAATGGCTCAGAACGCGTCACCGCCTCCACCATTGTCAATCAGAGCGAGAACCACATGTTGACCGCTCGCTGGGAATACTACCCCGAATTCAATGGCGATTCCCAGTACCAGTCGCAGAACAGCTGCATCGTCACCAATATTCCCACGGAGTACAGTACTGGAGACCAGATTTGCGTTCTGGCGGATATGTCCGTCACCACGCTCGCCTTTTGCTATATGCAGATGAATGGCGTACCGTTTGAAGGAAAGGAGATCAACGAAATCCCGTTGACCAAGTCGGAGGATGGAACCTATCGCAGTGCCAATGTGCGGGGCAAATTGCCCCCCGACGGATCCTATTGGTACTGGATTAAGGACTCTGAGGGCAATAGTCTGACCCCGCGTCTCAACCTGGCGCGCTACCAGCCCCTCTCTACATTCAACTTCACGGAGCCTTCAGATTGGACTTGGACGGAGTTTGCCTCTACCGCAGGGGGCGGTTCCATTGCCAGTGTGCGAGGCATTATCAATCCATACAACCATTATACGGGCTGGTGTGCGACCAATGCTGGGCTTTTTACGGTTGCATTGCCTGGAACTGGTGGCTTGAATCTGTATAATGTGGCCAATGCCGTGCTTTGTAGCCCAATCTATTCAAACGGGCTGCAGCGGTTCTCGATGTTGCTGGAGCGCCCGAACACCGCGTTGTCCTATAATAGTCCCCACATGGCGGTTTATGTCCTGACGAATGACTTTAACGCCGTGAGACAATTCTCTCTGGATCGCCCCCTGGCGGAAAGCATAGCAAGAGAAGTGCTGATTGATGATGGCGCCACAGCCCCCTGGATAGTCGAGGGAACGACACGAAAGCAACAAATCGAGGTGGCGGGAACAGATCGTGACCCGATTGTCGAAGACGGCATTCCCTTTATGATTTGCATTCGTCGCGAGCCATTCACGAACTCTAATGTGAACCCCAATACCGCCCGCGCCATTCTACGGAATATCGTCGTGACGCCGCTTTCGAGTGTACTTTCCATCACCAATGCTCCGCTCGCATCATTCATTCCCGCACATCCGGCTCAGTCCAAGCCGTTCCAGTCTCGGGCCCTCGTGCACAACCATAGGGAGAACTGGCCGGCGGTCTCGATTTATCCGAAGTTGAACTATCGCGTGGCGGGAACGGAATCCTATTCGTCGATCGATATGAATGTGGTCGAGGAGGATATGTATGGGGCTTTTGTCGCGGCGACTAATGGTGTTTGGAACAACACAGTATTTGCCAGTGCGCTTCGCAATGCCAGCCTGCCAGCAGGCCTCTACGATTTCTACTTTAGTTGCGACTACTGCGGTTTCGATGCCAGCATGACGAACTTGGTTGACAACCTGCCGGGTGTCTCGTCTCCGGTCGGTCAGGTCTTCATCAATTTCGCTCCATCGTCCTATTCTGCCGCCGATGTGTGGCTGGCGTCAGGGGATATGGTTGTGCCAACCTTCAACAAGTACTGGATTGGCGAAGACACGGTGGCCTTTGTGCTTGAATCGAAGAGCGCGGCGACCAATGGGGTGTTGCGTTTTCGCTTTGCCGCGTCGAACGAGGCGGTTGGGCAGGCCTGGAACGCCGGTTTTATTTCGGGGCCGGTTTTGTTCAACTCGACCGTGACGAACTACTGGGGCGAGGTGAACGAGAACCAGAGCGTTCCCAATGGGGGAATTGCCGTCAAGGGCAGTTCGGATGCCATAACCGTCGACCTTTCGGATACAAGCATGGTCGTGGTGCGATTCAATTTGAAGAGCGGGGAATATCAGATAGCCAGGGCTGCATTCCAGGACTTTGACGAAGAGGCGGCTGGCGTGCCCGGCACCTTCAGGGACATTACAACTGCCGGGAATGCTTCTACTATCCAATCGGCCTTTACCGGCTTTGAGCAAGATGGGACAAGACCGTTTTTCTTGGATACGACGAATTATGTTTCCGATGCGTTCGTCACGAGCGAGAGTGTGGTCAGTATCAATCCTTGGGATGTCGCGGCGGTTGCTTCGGCGACAAACTTCCACACGACCTATTTTTCTGTATATCGCGATGCGCAGTCGGGATATGCTGGCATTATCTCGTCGCCTGACAAGGGGCATGAGACGGTGCTTGGGGTCTATGGTGTCGGGCGAGTCGTTGGTGACCGTATGTTTGATGTGCCGGGATCTGTCTCGTGGTTGGACAGTGTGCTTGGCTTGGGGAATGTCACTTTCGATTATTCTCCCACAGAGGCGTTCGACCCGCAGACTGGAGCGTTGTGGAATACGAAGAATTACACAAGCTCGGGTTATACGGTCAAGGCGGTTGTCTCCGACCTAACGACTGGTTTGGCTCCTGGCTCGGTTTCTGTCATGGCCTACTCCGATGGGCAGGGATCCTTTTATGAACTGCGTTTGAGCCAAATCGAGCAGTCTTCCGATTTGCAGACGGTCAAGAACAGTCTGTCCATCTATCGTTGGGTGAATGGCGTTCCCACGCTACTCGTTTCGAAGGACAACAACAATGGCACGGCGAACAATGCCAACGCCAATGTGGCCTGGACGAATACGACATCTTACCGGTTGGAGATGGAGATGAATGCCGATGGCTCCATCAATGGAAAGGTGTTCAATGTTCGGACGGGGACGGTGATTGGCTTGGGGGCGTGGGAAGTTTCGGCTCCGGCCGGGACGGCTACCGGAGCGGGTACCTATGGTGTCTATGCCTACAACTGTGCTCCGTCCGTGACGGTCACCTGTTCGGGTGGTTCGGCCTCAGCAGAATCCGGATGGTCGTTCCTTTCAGATTATTGGTCGCTCGTTTCCAATGAGCAGGCGCAACGCAAGGTTCCGCCATTGGGACTCGTGGTCGAGGCGATTCCTCGGGGTGATTCGGATGCGGCTCCGAGCGACTACAATGCAACTATCTTGGCGAGGGTGGACAGTGTGGGCGCGTTTGGTATCCGGCACATGGTCATTCCGGCTTTCCTGTACGCCAATCAGTTTGTTCGCATCAAGTCGACGGCGAGTGGCGTGGCGTTGGACAATCTCTATATCGAGGCTTACCGGGGCCATACGCAGAACGAGCAGGATGGTGGTTGGTCGGCCGTCAGCAGTTGGGTGACGACGAATCGTGTGGGGGCAAGTCGGTGTGTGATGGAGTTTGCCATGCGCCGTGCCGATCCGGTCTATGCGGCCACGCATATCGAGTCAATCAGTACGAACATTTACCAGTGGCTAATCTCGCCGCTGATGACGAATGGCTTGGGGCGGATTGAGTTCCAGGCGCGTGCGGCTTCGGGGCATCCGTTGGTGCATGTGCAGTATGCGGCTGTGACCCTTTCGGAAGCGGTTCAGTTGGAGGATAGCCGTCCCGAGGGCTTTATCGATCTGAACTGGCAGGATGTCTCGGGCTTCCCGGTTGTTGTTTCCAATTCAGCCTCGTTTGCATCGTATACGGCATATGTCAATTTGACGACCAATGACTTGGAGGCGGCGTTCGGATCGGGTTGCCGCTATGGGTTCTTCCGCGTGGCGCATGTGATGGACGGAGACTTGGGGGCCACGGTCGAAATCGACAATGTCTATGCCTACGGCAATCCGCCGGGCAACGCCAACTCTTGGCGGGCCTACAATGCCTGTTTCCCCGATACGGTCGGTTCGATTGACTGGGCCCGTGGACTTGGCTTCGATGGCACTCCGGCGGGCGTGTTGAACAATAGTTTGACCAAGCAGGTCGAGGATGACAGCACCCGTTTCAAAGATGCGGGTGTCGCGCCTTATCTGCGATCGGCGGGTATGGAGGCGGGCGTCGGAAGGCTCTCCTTCATCGCGCGGATTAGCACTAATGGCGTCTACAATGTTGCCGCTTCGGGCGGAAAGGTGGAGTTCGTGGTTGAAGCTGCCCCGGCCGCCTTGCGCGATGTTCCCGAAGAGATGTGGCACCCGATTCATACGCTGGATGGTACCGCGGTCACAAACACCATCGACTCCCAGTTCTACCAACAATACACCCTCAACTATTACGAGCCAACGAACCATGTCTTGCGTATCCGCATGCTTCCCGGGAGCGATACGGGCGCGTTCGAGGATGCTTCCGGGCGCCCCTACCGCAGTCGTCTGCTGCTGGAAAATGTGCTCTTGGAAGAGCCCATGCGTTCGGGATTCGTTATCGACCGCGTCGAGTTGAACCTAGCTTCGGCAGGCAAGACTTTCGATACCCTCCCCAAGGGCGAAACCGTTCCCGAACAACAGCCGTTGCTGGGACATCCCATCACGGTCGATGTCAAGTTGGGCAGGCGCTTGCTCAATCCATCCGACATCAATGTCTACTTCACTTGGCAGCGAGGAACCAATGACTGGGGCAGTTGGTGGAATCGGCTCGATGTCTCGTCCGATGCCGCCGCCACCTTGCCCGCGCACACAACCCGCTTGTCGCCCGTCGCCGAGGGCCGGACTTATCAGGGTACGATTGGCGAGTTGGGTAGCCTGCTCTACAATACCAACAATGTCTCTTCCAATGTCGTGCAGTACTGCGTCTGGGCAACCTACAAGACAACCGACGGCGAAAAGGTGTTCGTCGCGCAGGATCCGGTCTATACGCCTTTTACCGAGTATCCCTGGTATTGGCCCGCTCCGGCTTGCCTCGGCACGGTTCACCGTGCGTGGAGTCCCTACTTCTGGCTTTACACCAGTCAGCCCGGAAACGCTTGGTTCAACGAGTTGAATATGGTCGATTTCTACAACTTCACGGGGGTGGATATGGCGCAGTATGTCGAAATCGCCGCGCCCGAGGGGTTGGACCTTCGCAACTGGAAGGTTCGTCAAGTCCGCTCCGACTATGTCCCCGCCGCAGGCGAAGCGACCGGGTGGACGCCGCCGGAAGGCTCCATCTATACGGAAGTGCTCATCGGCAGCAACCTAGTTGGGCAGCCCGTCAATACCGTCGTGACCAACAATGCCCAGAACGGGTGGGCATTCTTCACACTGGGCAATGCCCCCGCCGCCCCCTTGGATCAGCCCCTTCAGGCCAATGCATTCAACAGCGATGGCGGCTCCCCCTACGGCCTGCTCCTGTTCAGGGATAATGGCGCATTCGAATATGGCGTGACCTACTGTCAAGAAGAGTCCTCCATCGAAGGAATGCACGAGATGGCAGAACTCTCCCTGCAGGGCGGCGATTACCGCCAACCCCTCGTCGAGGCTGGCTATGACCCTGAAGGCTCCAGGAGCAATGTCTTGGCCGTCGTCTCGGGCAAGGGCTCCAACTGGGTCGCTAATGTGCCACCCACCCCGCAGAACAAGAACGACGAGCAGGAACTTCCCGAATACGAAAATACGACCTTTGCCTATGTCTATTCCCATATCATCGGCTTGGGCACGCAAAACAATACCACCGCTTCGTCCATCTCCGAACCTGTCCTTCCAGGCTACCAACCCTCGCCTTACACCTACCGCGCAGCTCCCCTGCATGAAATCACATCGGTGACCGTCGATGGGATCGAGTACGGAGCGGACTACGGTTCCCTCTTCACCCTCCAGTTGCCAGCCTTGACCTCGACCAACGACATCAATATCCAAGTCGTTTTCGAGCCCAAAGCATTGGACAATGTGATTACCAACCTGTCCGCCATGCTCCCCTCAGCCCCAGAAGTCCATTTCGCCATCCCCGACGAGAATATGGGGGTTCAGGCGGTATTGAACACCAATGGTTTGGCAGGAGCCGATGTCAATCTCTTCGTCAGTTGGCATCGTAGTGAGGACTTGACCAACTTCTCCGATTGGGGCGTCACCAACTGGCTGATGGGCATCGTCACCAACGACCTAGGGTATGTCCGCGACAATCTCGAAGCCCTCAAAACCACCGAGTTCGACGAGGGCACCGAATCGTACAGCCTGATTGATGCCATTCCTTTGGATCAGTTTGCCGCCGGCGATACGATTCAGTACTGCGTTTGGGCCATTGTGACCGATAGAAGCAGCGGACAGAGTTTCACGCTTGTCGCGGCTCCAGGCGCCTTTGAGCAACCCCAGGAATACTTCCCCGTAGACCGCAATGCCGAGGCAGAAGCCAAATTGGGATCGCCAGACTTTTGGTCGCCCTATTTCATTGTGCATCAATGCAAGCCTAAGAAGGTCTGGATCAATGAGGTGAATTTGGTCGATGCCGCATCTACTAGCACCAACCTGATGCAGTTTGTCGAGATTTGCGCCCGCCGGGTTGAACCGATGTCTCTCGACGGCTGGAAGTTCGAGGTGTCCAACGCCCAAGGCGCGCTAATGAATCTCCTGTTGAGCGGCTCGACCGTGAAGTCCGATAGTCGCGTCAGCAGCGTTGGATTCTACTTGATGAAAACTTCCTGCGCAACGGATGGTCCGGTTGGGCAGATGGTGATTCCTGAGATACCCTTGGATCAAGGGGCGCTACGCTTGGCACTCTACTATCCTTCCGGTGTCCTTGCCGATGCCATCACGGTTTCTGTTGAACCGGAGCAGTCGTTGGATGGTCTGACAGATTGGCCCATCTCGATTGTCGATGCGGGGCTTGATTCGCCCCTGAGCGTCGGGTCTTTGGGGCTAGCCAATGATGAGAGCTTCGAGCGCGATTGGTTTGATTCGGATTGGACTTTCTCTGATAGTGGCTGGACGCCCGGGGCTCAGAATGTCAACCAGCGGCTGGATTTGGTTGCGCCTGAACTCTACACCATCTACTTGCTTCCTTCCGAGGGCGGTTCGATGTCCTTCCCCGATGGTTCGCCCGTGTCCGAGTCTGTTTATCGTTGGCCCGAGGGTACCAATGCGGTGGTGGTTTACTCGGCCTCTCCTGGACGCACGCTCTCTCGCATTATCACCAAGGTTGGCGGCGAGACAGTGACCGCCACGGACTGTGCGGGCGCCACCGTCTGGACGAATAGTTTCTATGTGACGAGCACGATGTCCGTTCAAGCAGTCTACACCGAGCCCGAACCGGTCGAGGCCAATACGGTTGTCCTTTCGGTCGTGGTGACATCCAGCGATCCGACTGCCTATGCGCTATCCCCGCGCCAGCCTTTGATAGATGATACGCCTACGGTTTCCGTCACCGTCAACCCCAATGCTGCCATTGACCAGATTTATCTGAGCTGGTATGTTGGCACTAATGTGTGGGGTGTCAGTTCGAATGGCTGGCTCCAGACGACGCTTGATGCGTCTGCTGCGCTTGCTCTGCCAAATACGGTTCCGTTGGTGTCGGCAGGTTCCTCTACCTACTTTGCCAGCAATGCACTTCCGGCGATTGCAACGCCGGGCGAGGTCGTTCAGTATTGCGTTTGGGGAACCTATGATGGGACTAAACTCTTTGTCCAGGATGCCCAGCGTTCCTTCTCCGCGCCCAGTTGGTATGTTCCGGCTGAAAGCGTCGAGTTGAACCGGCGCTTTGCGGGCGTGTCGGTCGAAGGCGTGATGAATGGCTTCTCGGCCTACTACTATGTCTACGGTTTCCCGCCCGGGCAGGTTTGGTTCAATGAGGTGAATGTATGGGATCCGGTCGACGGCGGTGGCGGGGCGATGGACCACGAGCACTCGGGATTTGTCGAGGTTTGTATGCCCGCGACGAACTTCCTCAATGCGGCTAATCTCCTCCATTTAGGCAACTGGTCGATTGTCGAGTACCGCGCTGAACTCGTCGACGGGCTGGTTCAACTGGTCGAAACCGGAAGCGGCCGTACCTCTCTGACAAACCGACCTGTCGTTGCCTCTCGTGATACCGGGCGAGGCTTCTTCACGCTAGCGGACGCCCTGACGACCTGCACCTATGATCCGACCTTCGGTACCAATGTCTTCTCACAACAGTTGCTTTCGGGGACATTTGATGTGAATGACAAGCACCTCCATGTCTTCAAACTATTCCGCGAGAATGGCGCCTATGAAGCGGGCGTTGCCTTCTTCCTGCGCGGGGCGGATTACGAGGCAGGCGTCGAGGAACTTGAACAGTTGATGGCTCTGGATCCGTTGATAGTCGATGCGGGGGATGATTACAATGGTCTGCCGGGTTCGCTGCAAATGCTGGGGCGCGCCGGAACTTCGAGCGCGTATTGGACTTCAACCTATGCGTCCTGGTCGCCTCAGGAGGTCAACAACTCGACGCAGATGCCCGTCGCGTCCCAGACGATTGGCTCCTATCCGACCGTGACTGAACTGGTCGATTTCCTGGTCAGCGTAGCCATCAATATCATCGACCCGCGCGATCCCGCGCTCTCGACGGTGCTGGTGACCGATTCGGCAACCGTCACGGAAGGCGAAGGCTTCTCGCGCACCTACGAGTTGCCGAAGTGGTATCGCCTCTCCCAGCCTGCCAATCCAGCCTTTACGGCGAATGCGGAGCAGGGAACCGTGACCGTTTCGGTCAATCCCGTCGACTCCGAGCAGAACTTGGAAGCATCGGTTGTCATCGAATCCGCGCTGGGCAATCTGCTGACAACGGCACCAGGCGGAGTCGATGAGGCAGCATTCGAGGCTTGGCTTGCCAAATATGCTGTCTACGATCGAGGCGCATCGCTAAGTACCGACGGCTTGCTTTGGAAGTATTGGATGGATCTGAATCCAACCTTCCCCTTGACCTCGACCTCGCTTGAGATTTCGGGGTATAGCGGCACGACCCTCCAGACACTTTTGTTGGCAAACGGGACGCCGGTGCAGAAGTTGAATCCGCCCGCCGCCGTTGTCATCGTGACCAACACGGTGCTCACATCTTCCGGGCCCTGGCTGCCCTTCGTCTATGGTACGCGCGAACAGCCAATCGACTCCGGCACAACGACAATCAACATCCCGGAGACGGGCGACGAGAGCCTTTTCTTCAAGGCTGCACTGACGAACGCGCCCGCAGGCTACTACGGCGAATAGATATGTTTGTCGCCATCGGAAAGTTCTTGACCTGGGCGGCCAGTCCAATGGTCTTATTGCTGTTGCTGGCGTGTTTTTGGGGGATGCGAGAGGTTAAACACGCCAAGCGGAAGGTGCGTTGGCTACTCTTAGCCGTGCTAGCAGGCGTGACCCTCCTGTCCGTGCCGCTTGTGGCTGGACTGTTATACCGCTTTCTGGAGTCGGACTACCCGATGCGCAGGGCAGGAGATGAGCCCAAGGGCGACGCGATCGTAGTATTGGGCGGGGGAATGAGTTATCGTCCCGGCGAACCGTATGCCGATTGCAATGACGCCGCTGATCGAGTTTGGCACGCGGCAAGACTTTACAAGGCGGGGCGCGCACCGGTGGTAATCGTTTCAGGCATTGGTGAAAGCCGGGCGGCAAACCCCTTTCTGCGCGACTTGGGGGTTCCCGCATCGGCGATTCTGGTCGACGATGAGAGCCATACAACCCACGAGAATGCCGCCAATGTGGTCAAAATGCTCCGCCGCCGCGGCTATCGACGCGTGTTGCTGGTGACCTCGGCGTGGCATTTGCGGCGCTCGGTGATGCTCTTCCGGAAGCAGGGCATGGAGGTAATCCCTGTAGGGACGGATTACCGGGGACAACTCTCTGCCGACGGCTGGCGGGAGTGGCTGGGAAAGGTGGCACCATCGGTGGAAGGTTTGTGTGACAGTTCCCGGGCATTGAAAGAATTGGCAGGGTATTGGGTCTATCGGTACTTTAGATAGAAATGAAGCGGATCTATCTTTCGCCGCCTTGCCTTTTCGGGGCGGAGCGTGAATGGTTGGAGGCTTCGCTGCAAAGCGGCTATGTGGCTCCGTGCGGACCGATGTGCGATCGTTTCGAGTTGGATTTTGCCCGTGTGGTGGGCAGAAAGCACGCGGTTTCGCTGTCATCGTGTACGGCGGCGATTGATTTGATCTGCGAGGATTTGGGGATTGGGCCCGGGGACAAGGTGGCGTGCCAGAGTCTGACTTTCATTGCTTCGATTGCTCCGGCGGTCAGGCGTGGAGCGGTGCCGCGCTTTATCGATGTTTCCCCGAAGACTTGGCTTGCCGATTTGGATTTGGTTGAGCGGCTTCTGTCCCGCGAGCGGGTTCGCTTGCTGGTGGCGGTCGACCTTTACGGGCAGTGCAACGAGTATGCGGTTCTGGCCGATTTGTGTGCGCGTCACGGGGTGGCTCTGCTCATCGATTCGGCCGAGGCGCTGGGTTCGTTTCTGCGTGGGGCTCCGGCGGGTATGTGTCCGGGAGTTTCGGCTGTCTATTCCTTCAACGGTAATAAGATTATCACGACTTCGGGGGGGGGGATGGTGGTGACGGATGATGCGGAGTTGGCTGCTCGATTGCGTTCCCAGGCGACTCAGGCGCGTGAACCGGTGGCATGGTACGAGCATAAGCGGTTGGGGCACAATTATCGTATGGGGAGTTTGGCGGCGGCTGTTGGAGTTGCCCAGTTGCAAGCCTTGCCGGACGCTGTTCGGTGCAAGCGTCGGGTATTCGAGCGTTATCGGGAGGCGTTGCCGGAGTTGTCTTGGATGCCGGAGGCTCCCGGCGTGCAGGGGAACCGTTGGCTTTCGGTCGCGCTCTTTGAAGATGCTTCGCGTGCTGAGCGGGTTCGGCTTGCCTTGGCGGCTGCCGATATTGAATCCCGTCCGGTATGGAAGCCGCTCCATCTGCAACCTGTCTTTGCCGGGGTGGAGGCGGATTGTCCCGTATCAGAAGATCTCTTCCGAAGGGGGCTCTGTCTCCCGAGCGGGTGTGGGCTGACCCTTGAGGAGCAGCAACGGGTCATTGCGGTTGTGCGCGACAATCTGCGCTAGCGTCTGACTTTCGCTCGGTTTAAGACCTGCCCGAGATGGTGGCTTGCAGGTTGGTATCAGTGGCCCCAGGTGGTGCGAACCTCCGCCCCGAGGAGATTGCAACCTCTGATCTCGCCTGATGCTAAGGCGTTGGATAGCCAGTTGCCAGGTAGCAGACAACGAACAGAAGTGTCAGTAACAGACAATTCTGTCATTCACCATGCCTTCATTTTGGGGATTTTTGAAGCGCTTTCTGGTGGCATATAAAATGCGGATGGAGTGACAATACCTTGGGCGAGGCCGGTTGCCGATTCCTCTGGGGCGCGTGAGCAATTACCTTGCGGCGCGGTCGGGAAAAGAGTAGACTTAAGCCCGTTTGCCCGAGGCCGGACGAGTAGTGCATGTGGGCCAGCGAGCGGAGTTGAGAAGATGGGAAAACGGAAAGATTTGTCCAAGATTAT
>JAXFQS010000109.1:0-16195 GCA_034178815.1 Kiritimatiellia bacterium
GAAGGAATTCAATCCGCTGGACACCCATGTCGCCCATCCGGGCGTCTCCGTGGCCAACAAGCCGCCGGAGGGACTCTATGACTATGTCCCCATTCTCTTTGGCACCTCTGCCAGAGGAACTTCCGATCAAAGGAAGGCCCAGTTGGTGAAAGTCACGGGCTTGACGCATCAGGATCCAGACCATTCCACCTACTTCGGCTCCATCGACAGACCCGGACGCTACACTCCAGATGAAATGCTCACCGGACGCCATCAGACAAGCCGTCTCACCACCGAGAGGCGTAGGAGCGTCATCTGGCCAAACAATGAGAAACCCCGGGTGAGCCCGGAAGAGTTGAAGCGGCGGGAACGCTTCTGCTGCGAACACAGCCTGTAAGAAAGGATAGCGATGAAGAAGAACTACACCCCCTTTTGGCTCGCTTGGAAGGAGACCTGCTCCTCCACCACCTGCCGGAACCAGAAACAGTTGGAAGCCTTGGACATCCAAGGACTCGACGCTTGCGAAGTCGCCAGCCTCGCCAACGAGGTCGCAACCTCCCTCGACCGCGACTTCAAACGCCAACTGGAGCGCCTCTGCTCAAGGGGCGATTGCACTTCCCCCTATCGCGCCGTCAACGGAGGTTTGACCGACAACGCCTTCGAGGTGCTCGAAGGAACGCTCTACGAAAAGCAGAAAATCAGAGGCGTTCCCTTCAAGCAATACCTCTTCGGGCAGATTGGAATCGACGGCATCAACGCCTACCTCCGCCGTACTTTGACCCGCATCGCCGGGCGTACGCTCTCCAAGGGATGCCGCAAGGATGTGCCTCAGACCGCCGCCGAATCCGACGAAACGACCGGTCTCGCACTCGAAGAACTTGCATCCACAGCCAACCGCGGCAATGAGGACGGTTTGGAGCCGGTCGAACTCGAAGAGGTGCGCGACACCCTCCAGCAGTTCCAATGCTACCTGCAAGACCTTCCAAAGAACGAATCAGATATCTGGGTAGTGCTCTACTCGATGTTTTTCCTACTTCCCATCGCCAATCCCCAAGTCGTCTCGCTCTGCCGGAGAAGGAAATCCCAGCTCAGCGATATGCAGAAGCATCAGCAGCAGAAGATGCGCCGTCTGCTCCGCGAAGGTGTCTCCGAACGGGCTTTGGCGCTGGTTTGTCGCCAATGCGCTGGGGTGCTTCGAAAGCAGATGGCGGATATGCCCGTCCTGCAGCAACTCGAAACCATCGCCCAAGCGTGATTTGAGACCGGAAATCGCCCCGCTACTCTGCTCTAACCCTGCATGAAGGAAAACAGTATGCCTAACGAATTCAAAATGGCCGCGAGCCTCTTTGCGGAAGACGAGCGGGAAACCGCCCTACTTGCCCAATTCCTCCAGGAGCGTGCTACGGAGCCCAAATACTGTGGCGAACCCGCACCCAATCCCGAGGAGCCTGTCAACTCCTGCATCAAGCAGGGGCAAATTAGAATCCTGCGCGCCAAGGATGTGGTCAACCCCGACCACATCCCATACATCCTCGTGCTCGAAGAATGGGATCCAGACATTTGGCTGATAGCACCCTTCAGCCCGTACAGTGTCCCCGTGACGCCATACGAAATGGCCACGGGAGAAAAGGCCCTTGGCCTTGAAGTAATTCAAGCCTGGAATAGCCGGACAGTCCCCGGCGTCCTGCTTGAAAAGAGTTATATTGCGGGCGAGATGCCTGCGAAAATCGTGGAATGGGGTCGCGCCCTATTCCGATATAGTATCACCCGCAAACCGCTCCCAGCGGATTTTGCGGCGGAGCGGGGCTTCCCTATCCGTCACAAAGAAGACCCGAGGCGTCGTTATCAAGACGACTCCGTCGAACAATTTGAGCCGCTCGCAAGCGCGGCTCGGTTGGGTTGGCTTCCAACGAGGGATGAGCTAAAACAAAACGGGTTCGAGTGCATTGGGAAAACGACCCCGATGCACAACTGGTGGGGGGCGTATGAGAAGCAGCAGACGGCCCTTGCGGCCGGAGACGACCAACCCAAATTGGAGATTTACCCATTCGGGGAAGGTAGTCTCCATGTGGAGTCGTCGGTGGTTGCTAAGCAGATAATTCTGACCTTCTTCAAGAAGGATGGTTCGATTGAGCACCGCTACGACGGATGCGGGCTGGTGGCCGGGACTTCGACATTTGTCGGGGTCATCAGAAATGGTGTCATCCATGTGCCCTGGAGCCTTCAGGGGCAGCCTTTCTCGATTATCGATAGGGACGGATATTCGCTGTGAGTTGGCTCTGAGGAGATGTTGCTGTGTGCGCTGTGTTTGCGGATTCGGTGGGAGCGTTCAGTGCTACGCCGAGGGAGAACAGGTTCTTTTTCGGCGAGGCGACTCTGAGCGAGTTTGCGTTTGGGGCGTTGGGCTCTCCGGAGGTGAGATGTCAGGCGAAGTGCGAACTTTTGGTGCGCTACTTGCTGGCTCGCAGGCACTATCGGGGAAGCCCTCTCGAGGCCCGTCTCGTCTCGTGGTTGGGGGAAGGTTTGCTGAACGATATCGGACAGTTGTTCCACGATGTCGAGTATGGTCTTGAGGGGCGGCGGTTGGTTGATTTGGAGGGCCTTCAAGACTATGATGACCTTCCGGCTGGGGATGGTGAGACGCTCCAGCGAGTCCTTCGTCATTATCTTGAGGAGGTCGAGGGGTACATTCCGGTCTACTCGACAGATCCTGAGCGTGTTTATCTTCTGCCGTTCCATTTCGTGCCGCGTCAGGAGGGGGAGAGGCCTCGGGTCGTGGACTTGAAGGGGCGCGAGTTTTCGCCGGAGTGGAGCGCGAACTTGGCTCAACTCGGTGGCATTGCCGATGATGTTTGCGTGGAGATGGTCTGGTCCGAGGAGTTGCCGCGGCTCGACGGCGAGAGTTTGATGTTGCCGCTTGAGATGGCTTGGTGGCGCCATTCGGACAGGTCATTTCCGAACTATTCTGTCCACCGTTTTCTGGCGACGGGGGCGGTCTCGGGAGGGCATCTCAAATGTGTCCATGTGGAGCGCAAGAAGAAGCATATCGAGGCGGCCCGTGACGACTTCTTTTTCGTCTATCCCGTAGCGGGGAGGGCATCCGGCGAGGGTGAACTCCCGGAGGGGCTACCGCTTCAGGACTGCCGCGAAAAGATTGCGTGGTGGGCTTTCTGGCATACGCCTCTGAACCTCGACCGGGCCTTTGGGCTGCTGGCGTCTATGGCACGGGCGGAGGGGGAATCCGGACTGGATAATTGGTCTGCGGTCTATCGGCGCCTCGTGGAGATTGCCAAGCATTGCAACCGCGCCCTCCGTCCCGAGAAGTGGTTCGAGAATCGGCTTCAATGTTGTTTCGCAGCGTGCCATTGCGGGGAGACGCAGGCGGCCGAGAAGTTTGCCCGCGAGGCGGAATCTTTCGCCCGGGAGAAGCCCCAGTATAGGGCGGATTTTTTGCGGCTCCGGATCCAGCAGGCGGTTATGCTTCAGGATCAGTACCGCTTCCGCGAGGCGACGGCATTTCTCGACGAGGTTGAACAAGCGCTGGCGTCGGGCGAGATTGCCCTTGATCAGGCGCAACTCGCGGACCTGCGGATGAGACTATTCGGAACGCGTGGGCAACTCCTCTCGATTCGTTGCTTGCGCGGGGAGGCGGAGGTTCGCGAGAATGCCCTTGAAGCGTTGCAACAGGCTCTGCGGATTGCTGAGCAACTTCGCGACCAGAAGGTTGACACCAGTCGGCGCGGCGCGGCGGAACAGGTCGTACGCGATGCGAACTATCTGGTTTGGTACGCCGCGCTCTGCGACTTCCCGCTCTTGGCGCGCGCCGAGGCAATGGCGCGCGAGTTGGCGGCGAAACTGCCCGAGGAAAAGGCAGACCGAAACGGCACCTACCGGACTCTCTACTTCGCACTCGGCTACTACCTGCGACTCTTGCGCGACGGCGCAACCGATGGGTTCCGCGAACCAGACGAACGGCTGGTTCGCTGCGGCGAGGCGTGGCAGCAAGCCATGATCGGCAAATACTGCGGGGCCATAGCCGCTGCGCGTGGGCACCTCGACAAGGCCGGAGAACACTTCGCCAAGGCCGAATCCCTCCTGCCCTCCTGCTCCGGCGGAATGCTCGACCTGCTTCACCTCTCGCTCGAATGCGAGACCATCCGCTCCCTTCGGAACACCCCCCTTGACGCACAGGCCGCCGCCGCCCGCACGCGCGCCGAAGCCCTGCTACCGAAGGTTCAGGTGACCGACGGGGTCAGGCGCGAGTGGTTCGAGTGGATTCATTCCCCGGACACCGCGGAGTTCCCCGGAAAAACCTTCTGGTACTAGTTTCAACCCATTGATTCCAACTCTTGGAGACTGCACGATGAATCATTACCGCGCCCCCCACCGCAACAACCAGCCTGCCCCGCAAAAACATTTCGCGCCGACGAAAACCCCGACCTACCTGAAGGGCAATTACGCCGAAGACATCAAAGCCCTCCGCATCAAGGGAATATTCAAAAACGCGCAGACCCGCGAGCCTGAACCCAAGGACGAAACCGGCGTCTTCATCACCTATCTCGTGCTCGCCCTCCAGAACCTCAGCGACATCCTCGGAAATGCGTGCGACCTGAGCGGCCTTGGTTCCAAATCGGCCGTTCAAAGTGAACTGAACAAGTGCCAGCGCTACAACGAACTGGCCAGTTTCTTTTGGACGCATCGTGTCAGTGACCCCGCAGCAGACTACCGAAACGACCTCGTTCAAAAGACCCAATGGCTAGTGCTCAAAATCTGGGAACTGCGCAACTACTTCGTCCACGAAGGGGGAAAAGACAAAGACCAGACCCTGCCGCGCGCCCTGATTGTGGATAGGGAGTTCTACCGCTTCGTTGAAGGCGAACTCTACGGCAATGCCGTGGCCAGCGCCCAGAACGACGGAAAGAGTCTCGACAAACTCGGCAAACGCCTCTTCTCCCCCCGCGACAAGCAGAGCGACCAGTACGACTTTACCCGGCGCGGCATCATCTACCTGATTTGCCTCGCCCTCTTCAAGCACGATGCAGAAGAGTTCCTTCAGCAGTTCGGCGACTTCAGACTCCCGCCAACCAAACGCCAGGAAGAAAGCGGAGAATATGTGGTCTCGGACGAGAAGCGCCTCAGCACCCTCAAGAAAAAGGCCGCCGGCAACAGGGGCGTAATCGATGCCTTCACCTATTACAGCATGCCGCAGCGGCGCACGGACATCTCCGCCTCCGACCCCAACTACTCCAACTTCAACAACATTCTCCTCTACCTCAACAAGGTGCCCATGCCAGCCTACGACTATCTGGCGCTGGAGGACGAGGCGGAGAAACTCAGGAAAGAGGCTGCCGCATCGACAGAATCCGACAAGAACAAGGCCTTCAAATACCTCCTCCAGCCGCGTAGGAAAGAGCGCTTCCTCCCCTTGGCACTGGGGTATCTCGAAGACTTCCACGGGTTGAAGGATGTGATAAAATTCAAGCGGCTGGATATCACGCCGCGCGCCGACCGCAAGCGCTACTTCTGGGGGCCGATTCCGGCAGGAACGCTCAACGAATTCGGGCAGGAAATCAGCGACGCCAACGGTATGGATCGGCACTACATCTTGACGGGCGGGAAGGCCTATTTCAAGTGGGAACCGACGAGGCACTATGGCGAGATCCACATTTCCGCGCTCTGCGGTTCGATTGGGGAAGATGAACTCTGCCGGCTGATGTTGGTGCTTCTCGACGAGTCCGTTCCCCAGCGCCTTAAGCCTGGGGAGGCGCTCAAGCGCTACCTCACGGCGTACCACCAAATTCTCGAGCAGATGCTCAATGCCAAGTCCACGGAGGAACTTTCTCTAGACGACGCCAATTTCCGCGAAGCGTTCAAGGTGCTGAGCGGGAAGGGGGACGAGGCGCTCAAGCCGGAGGTGTTTGTCGAAGAGATGAAACCCTTCCTTTCCCCCCATGTGACGCGGTTCTTTGTGGGGAAGGATTTGCGGCCGTCGGTAGAGGAGTTGCGGCAGCGGCTGTTGCACCGTCTGGAGGTGGAGAAGGGCAAGGCGGAGGACTTCCTGCTGAAGATGAAGAAGCTCGAACAGTGGCGCGCCTTGAGTGTGGAGCAGCGTCAGGAGAAGGGCTTCCCGGAGTGCACGACCAAGGAGTTGAACTACCCGCCTCGTTCGTGCCGTCTCTCGGATGCAGCGCTGGTGCACTGGGTTTTCAAGTACCTCAACGGCTATCTTTCGGACGAGCATAAGTTCCGCCAGTTGCCGAGGGGACAGCGGCATCGCGGGGGAAAAACTGATTTCGAGTATCAACTGGTTCAGCGGGCTATCGGCAACTTCCGAAAAGACCCGGAAGCGCTTTGGTATCTGCTGAGTCGGAAGGCTGAATTGAAGGAGGCGTGCGCGGTGCTGAGAAAGTGTGTGTCGGAGCCGCGCAAGGTCGAAGAAGAGCGCAATAGCGGCAAACTCGACCGGAACGGCAAGCCGTTGCGTACGGAGGCGTCATTGGCTCTATTGGCTCAGGCGGCTGCCGAACTTTACGCCGATGCGTGTCGTGCGGATTGGGACGATTGGCAGGGTGAAGCGACTGAGGAAGACCGTGAGAATCTTGAATTTACTTGCCGCCGAAATGGCGTGCCGGTCGGGTTGCCGCTCAACCGGGAGGCGCTGGTCAAGACGGTGCTGGGAATCGATTTGGCGAAGTGGCGCAATGCCTTCAACTATGAGGAGGGATGCCCCTACCGTGGGCGCGAATTGAAGGAGGCCCAGAATTTGGAGGTGCATCAGGTTCCGATTCCGAACGGCTTCGCGCTCCGTTGCGTGAAGAACCCGGAGGAGTTCCGCTTCAATGCCCAGTTCCGTGCCTTCGAGCCTTATCCGAAGGGGGAGATGGCGTTGCGCAAGTACTATGATGTTGCGCCGCTGATTGACCTCGTCAAGAATCGCAAGCAGGCGAAGATGGATGCCAAGGAGGCGCCCCAACAGGTTGGCATCGAGCAGCGCGGAGGGTTGCCGCCTGTCGGGGGCGAATATGGCAAGCAACCGCCCCAAAAGGTTGACTTCTCTATCCGCGAGGTGAACAAGGCCATCTTTGCCATACAGACCGCCGAGCGCCGCGACAAGGTGCTGCTCGCCTGCGCCAAGGCCTATTGGGAGCGGTATCTCAAGACCTTCGCCGCGGCAGGCAAGTCGGGGATGGTGATTGGGTGCAAAGATGCGGCCGACATCAGCGTCTTCTACCGCCAGCCCCACGACGAGGTCATCGCCGGCGTGACGGTGCGCCTCAATCCCAACGACCGGGCCCGCCCCGCCTATCAGACCATCTGCCAGCATATCAAGGAATTGGTCAAACTCACCAAACCCTTCGATGGCGGGGTCTACTCCTTCTACGACCTCAACACCACCTTGCGCGACCTCCAGCGAAAGGAGTCCTCCCGCCGCTTGGAAACCCTTCCCAGAATTATCTCATTCGACCGAACCATCAATATCGGCGTCGGCGAAAACCTGAGCAGGGATCAGCGGATAGTCGAGCGGAAGAAGAATGTCGAGGCCTTCTACCACAAGAAGGTGACCACGGCGGGGCTAGAACTCCTGAACGAGCTTCGCAACCGCCTCTGCCACCCGACAAAGGATAGCGTTGGACTCCTGGATATCGACTACAACGGGGCTGTCGCACTCCTCGATCGGATCGGCGTGCGGTAGGCGCACCATCCGGCGCGAGTCAACCCACCCCCGCCCGCAGCAGCATGGAGCGGATCGTCGACATAGGCGAGATAGGTAGCCGTCTGCGCGTTTCCGAAGGCCGCCTGGACATCGAACGAAAAGATGGCAGCCAAACCTATGTCGCACGACTGTGACATAGGGGAACTCGGGAAGATAAAGAAAGAACCTCAAATGAATGACGAGTGCGACGAGCGGAAGCGTCTTACTTCTGAGGCGTTGGCGGCATTGCCCTCTGCGCTCAAGGCGAAGTGGACGCTGGTCTAGGATAGCCCGCCATTTGCGGCGCTGGCGGCAAATGTCCTCGATCGCGGAATCAACCTCGAACTTCTGCCGCGCCCGTCGGTGATTTATTCGCGCCTGCTTGAGAGCGTCACGCGGCTGGTCAAGAGCGCCGGAAGGGAGGTTTCGTTGGAATGGGCCGAGCGCTATCTTTCGTACCTCCGGCGCTGGAACCTTGCTACCCTTCGCCCTGAAGACTGGCAATCTCCGAAACCCAAAGATTCCAACCTTAAGGCCATACCCTCGCTCGCCTCCCAGGTCGCGACCGAGACCTATCGCTGCGCAATGGTTTCCGATGGTCGGGCCCCGCTCCTCCAGAAGCACCCGTGGGTCTGCGACTTTCTCGCCCAAGCCGTCGCGCGCAACGCTTCCGAACAGTGGCTTCCCTACTATTACGGCAAACTGCTCGTCGCGCTCGGCCGCCAAGGCGAGGCCGAGACCTACGCCCTCAAAGTCGTCCGCTGCCGCCCGCGCGACCCGTGGGGCTGGCAACTCCTTGCCGAGACCTGCCCCGGCGACCTCAACCGCCAGATCGTCTGCCTCTGCCGCGCCCTCTCTGAAAAGGTTCAGGACGAAACATTCCTCGTCGGCGTACACGAACGCCTCGCCGAAATCCTCCGCCCGCAGGGGCGCGATGACGAGGCCCTGCGCGAATACCACCAGGGCGACATCCTCCGCGCCGCCAAAGGCTGGCGCCCCAGACACCGTGATGCAACCCTCGAATCCTGGCGCGCCGGACGCGTCGTAAAAGGCACCAACGACACCCTCTACGCCCAATCCGCCGCCCGCGCCGACGAGTTCCTTCTCGACGGCATTCCGCACCACGAAGCCCTCCTTCTCGCCCGCTACCGCGACCAGATCCAAAACGAGGAGGTCGCCAAAATCTGGCTTCGAACCGCTCCCCCGCAAACCATCCGAACCTCCCCAAAACGCTGGCCAACCCTCCGCAATCTCACCCCCGGCGCGCCCCTTTGGGTATGCCCCGGCGAGACTCCTTCCCGGCCCATCAAGGTTGAACTCCGCGCCGCTGCCCCTTGGAGCGGATATCCCGCGAAAACCGGTATTGTCACCTACCAGGACACCTGCCGCGGTACCACCGCCCTGACCATTGGCGACGACGGAACCGAGTGCTGGGGCGACTGGAAAAAGTTCCCCGCCCTACAGCCTCTTGCCCCGGGAACCCTCTGCACCCTCGCCACCGAACGCCGCAAGGACGGGCGCGAAGGATTGCTTCACGCCGAACCCCTGGAGACCAGCCAGTCCAAACTCCCCTCGTTCGCCAAACGCTTCGAAGCCGAGTTGAAAATCCCCCCCCGGCAAACGCTTCGCCTTCGCCGGAGATGCCTTTGTCCCCGAGTGGCTCGCGACCGGCATCTCCGCCGGCTCGAAGGTTCAAGCCCTCGCTGTCCGTTCGTTCAACAAAAGCAAAAACTGCCTTGGTTGGCAGGTCCTTTCCATTCAGATTTCCCCCTGATTTCGAGGTGCCTGTCGCGACGGCTCAAGGCCGTAATCGAGCGGGGTTCAAAGGCCTCAAGGCTCCCCGTGCTGAAGCAGGTAGCATCCGAAAGGATGGTTCGCTTAACGGTCAAAATTATCCGCGACAGGCACCTCGTTCCTTCTCCTAGATGAACCCCCTAGACGACTACTTCTCCCTCCTCGACATTGCCCGCGTTCTCTGCCGAATGCGTGTAAGAGTCGCCTCCACCCGGCGCAAGCGTTGCCTCTACGACAAGTACTTCCCCAAAGGGTCGAGAGAGCAACCTAAGGCAGACAAAGAGACAGTGAAGAAAATCGAGAGGAAGGAAGCGGCCGAAGCGTTTCTCGCCTCTCTCCTGCCTCCGCGGCGGGCTTGGAAACGGGACAACCGAGCCAGTCGAAAGGGGCTGGATTCGGCAACCATCGCGGAGCAATCGATCTTTCGAGTGGTGCGGGCTCATAGCCGTCGTGGCACTCTCGGAGAGCAAACCTGGGGGGCTCGTCTGTTGGCATTCTGCGAGGGGATTCGGGGGCGTCTTTCGGATCCGGAGTTTGCTTTCTCCGCGCCCAGTCTTGTGCTTCTTCGCAAGTCGGTGGGGCGCATCTCAGCGATGGATGAGACGGCGCGAAAGAGTGCCTATCGTTGCCTGTCGACATTCCCGAATCTAGACGAGCGGGTGATTTTGAGTCGTCTATCCGCCTACCTGCGCGATGCCTTGGAATTGGAACTTGGGGCGCATTGCTACGCCTTCCGCAGCAATGGCGAGACCTACTCGTTTGCTACGGCTGTGCGGGACTTGGCGGCGTACAGGAAGGGCTTTCCGGGAGGGGTTGCGCTCTATGCGGCGGATTGCGACATTCAGAAGTTTTTCGATGTCATCGGGCACGGGGTTGTGCGGGAGTCCTACCGTGCGTTTGCCGCCCGTCTGGAGGAACGCGGGGTGTCTTTGGACGCGCGGGCTGGTCGGGTGTTGGAGGCCTATTTGGCGTGCTATGCGTTTCCCGGGAACCTAGACGCTTGCACGGATGGTTGGGTGGCTCGGAACCGGGAGTTTGTCGACCGCGTGGGGGGCGAGGTGGTGCGTGGGCTCTATGCCGATTGCGGGGAATCTCTGCCGCGCATGGGTGTCCCGCAAGGAGGCGCGCTCTCGCCCGTGATTGCGAATCTGGTGTTGGCGGAAGCCGATCGGATGGTGCTCGATGGCGCGGACGAAAGGTTATTCTACGCGCGGTTCTGCGACGATATGATTCTGGTTCATCCGGATCAGGGAAAATGCGCCGAGGCGTTGGCTCGATACTGCCGGGCGCTTGAACGCCTGCGCCTTCCGAAGCACCCGCTGAGGGAGGCGGTTCTCTGCAATGCCGACTACTTTGGGTTGAAGTCGAAAGGCCCTGTCGCCTGGAAGCCGACGGCTCCAGACGAACCTGGGACGAACTGGATTTCATTCCTTGGTCATCAGGTTCGCTATGACGGCGAAGTGCGCATCCGCAAGGAGACCATCCGCAAGCACCAGGAGAAGTTGTGGCGAGAGTTCGACCGTTTGCTGGCGTCGGCCAAGTTGGCGAAAGGGCGCTTTGCCGATGGGCTCCACTGGAGTGCACTCTTCGAACGATTCCGCCTGAGAGTTATCGCCATCGGGGTCGGCCGGGTAAACGCGCCGCCGGGTGCTCCCCAGGTACGAAGTTGGCTGTCGGTCTTTATGCGGCAACTCAGTGGACGCGCGGTTCAGGGCCAGATGCGTTTGCTCGATCAGACCCGGGAGCGCGTGCTTGCGGGGGCGAAGCGAATGCTCAAGAATCTCTGGCGCTCGCGTAGCCGCGATGGCGATTCTTCCCCTTTGCCGCGCTGTTCCAGAAGATACTACGGGGCTCCGTTCAGTTATTACGGCTCTCTGCGCGAATTGCTCCGACCCCGACTCCGTGCCCGCCGCCGCTGGCCCACGCTCCGCGACACTGATTACTCCGAACTCTAGCCTGGCGCGGTTATTCGATGCGTGCGCGTTGCGATGTCGCATTGCCGATGAAACGGCGCCAGGAGATTGGCACCTTCGGGGCGTAAAGGTTTCAACCTTTCGCCCCTTGAGGTGGGCATCCGTCACAATCGGTGGTTGGTATCTTGCGAGCCATTCCCTATGCAAGAACCTATTGGCATCGGACACGCGGGGGCGAGTCGGTGAGCAATGGGGCGAGCACCCAGTTTACGACAGCGTGTGAGGACATTTGGCGTGGCGGTCATCTGGGAACGGATTGTCTGTTGCGCCTGGCGTGATGGTAGGGCGGGTTGGATTCCCAATCGATGCGCTTCAGACTATGTTGAACGAGCCGACACCCAATCCGGCAAAGTGCGGAGGGCGGTTGACGGGTGATATTGAGGCGTTGGGGAAGATTGGTGCGGCTCCACTTCGCGTGGGCGATTCCCGGGCAAAGAGTGGATGAGAACAAACTCAATGCGCCGGTGGGTTTGTCCGCGGTGACGCGAGCAGAAAAGCACGACGCAAGAGCCGATTTCCGACCTTCACACGAGTGACGGTGAGCGCCGCGAACAGAGCCAAGCGGTTCCCGAAGTGACAGCAGAGTCACCGAAAAAGCCCCTCAAAAGTTTTGACAAGAAGTAGCGCCTCGGATGCCCGGCATACCCGCTCGCTAGGACTAATCGAAAACGACATTCCTGACCGCGAATCGGTTCGCATCATCGAAATGGAGCGCTTCGGAGGCGTGCGTGGGGATAACGCATGTGGGCGGTGGAGATAGCACTTGGGAGGCTGCGCGAGAGCAAGGAATCGGTCGAGGAGAGGGGGCTGGCGTGTCGGGGATTGAATTGGGCGTCGGGGTGTGGTATACTATCGAAACGGCGAGGAGGGGCGTTTCCTTTCCGTCGAACGGCCCCGCAGGGGCCGCGTTTCTGGAGTAGTATGACCTCAGAGTATCTGAAAGCCAAGTTGCACCACATCCGCGTGACGCAGGCAGACCTTGAGTATGAGGGCAGTCTGACGCTCGATCCGGTATTGATGGAGACCGTCGGCATCCTGCCGTTCGAGAAGTTGTTGATTGCCGATATGGAGAACGGGAACCGCTTCGAGACCTACGCGATTGCCGGAGAACGGGGCAGCGGCGTGTGCTGCCTCAACGGCGCTTGCGCCCACATGGGGAAGGTCGGGGATCGCTTGATTGTGATGATTTTCTGCCATCTCTCCCCGGAGGAGGCCGCAAACCATTCGCCCCGCGTCGTGCGCCTCGACGAGCACAATCGCGTCGTGGCAAAGGCACTCTGACAATGACAGTGCTGGGCATCGAAAGTTCTTGCGACGAGACCGCCGCGGCTGTCGTGCGCGATGGCTCGGATGTCCTTTCCTCGGTCGTCTTCACGCAAATCGCCCTCCACAGACCCTATGGCGGCGTCGTCCCAGAAGTCGCCTCCCGAAGCCACCTGCAGAAGATTCAGGGCGTGGTCGCCGAAGCCGTGGAGAAGTCGGGCGTGGGCTGGAATGGAATCGATGCCGTCGCGGCGACTTTCGGCCCCGGCCTCGCCAGTTCCCTGCTCGTCGGACTGCACGTCGCCAAGGGCCTTTCGCTCGCACTCGGCAAGCCGCTCATAGGCGTCAACCACCTCGAAGGGCACATTCACTCCGTCTTTCTGGAACGAACCGGCGACTCACGAGATTGCTACCCATTGCTCGCGCTGGTGGTTTCCGGCGGCAATACGGTTTGGGTGGAATCCCCCCGCTTTGCGCACTACCGAATCCTCGGTTCCACGCTGGACGATGCCGCCGGAGAGGCTTTCGACAAAGCCGCCAAATTGCTGGGACTGGGCTACCCGGGTGGGCCCGTCATCGACCGTGTCGCGGCAACCGCCGCTGACAATGGAGTCTACCAATTTCCCAAAGGAAGGGTAAGACCGGACAATCCGAACTTGGGCGGGCTTGATGCGGAACTGTGCGTCAGTTTCAGCGGCTTGAAGACTTCTCTGATGCACGCGCTCGCCCACCATCCGGCCGACACCGAACTCAAGACCGCACAGGTTTCCCGGGCTTATCGGCAGGCGATTGTCGAGGCTTTGGCGGAGCGGACGGAACGCGCCCTTGCGAAGGGTTCCTACCGTGCTGTCGCTCTCGGCGGCGGCGTCTCCTTGAACAAAGGTTTGCGCGCGGCGCTGCAGGAGGTATGCACCCGTGCGGGCGTCGAGCTGCTTCTCGCCAAACCCTGCTACTGCGGAGACAATGCGGCGATGATTGCAGGGCTTGCCTCCGCTGGAGGAGGTCTTCAGGGGGCAATGGATTTCGACGTGGCTCCGTCGCTGCAAGTCGGCGAACGCCCCATGTTTCGACAATGATTCAACAACAAACCAAGAGAAAAGGAATCGAAAAATGAACATTCTTGTGACTGGCGGCGCTGGCTACATCGGCAGCCATACGGTGCTGGAACTGCTCAATGCCGGTGAGCAGGTGACCATCGTGGACAATCTGCTCAACAGCAAGGAAGAGTCGCTTCGGCGTGTCCAGAATTTGACGGGCAAGAAGGTCGAGTTCAAGAAGGTCGATTTGATGGATTCGGCGGCGATCGAGGCGGTGTTTGCCGCGGAGCAGTTCGACGCGGTGATTCATTTCGCGGGGCTCAAGGCGGTGGGGGAATCGGTTCGCAAGCCGCTTTGGTATTATGACAATAATATCACGGGGACGCTGAATTTGCTCAAGGCGATGCGCGCGCACGGGTGCCGCCGGTTGGTCTTCAGTTCTTCGGCTACTGTCTACGGCATCCCGGAAACCTGCCCGATTACGGAGGACTTTCCGATCGGGGCAATCAATCCGTATGGGCGGACGAAGCAGTTTATCGAGAGCATTCTGCTTGATTTGGCTGCGGGCGAGCCGGGGTGGAGTTTTGGTATTCTCCGCTATTTCAATCCTGTGGGGGCCCATATTTCGGGGCAGATCGGGGAGGACCCGAACGGAATTCCGAACAATCTGATGCCGTTCATCTCGCAGGTTGCCGTGGGCAAACTGGCGGAACTGAAGGTTTTCGGCGACGACTATCCAACGCACGACGGCACGGGGGTGCGGGACTACATCCATGTGGTGGATTTGGCCCTTGGGCATCTGGCGGCGCTCAAGAAACTGATGCGGGACAATGAGACTTTCACGGTGAATCTTGGCACGGGAACGGGCTACAGCGTGCTTGATATGGTCTCGGCGTTCGAGAAGGCCTGCGGGAAGAAGATTCCCTACTCCATCGCTCCGCGCCGCCCGGGAGACGCGGCGATTGTCTACGCCGACCCGCGCAAGGCGTTTGAACTTCTGGGCTGGAAGGCGACGCGTTCGCTTGAGCAAATGTGCTCCGACTCGTGGCGCTGGCAGTCCCAGAATCCGAAGGGCTTCGAGGCGTAGATGGCGACCCGACCGGAGGAGTTGACGCGCTGGCGCGGGGGGAAACTCTGCGCCACGGCGGCTGCCGCGCTTGAACGCAATGGCTTTCGCGCCATCGTCTGCGAAACCGCGTCGGACGCGGTCTCGGCGGTGGTGCGCGAAGCGGCCGGTGCGCAAACCATTGGATTGGGCGGTTCTCTGACCGTTGCGTCGCTGGGGGTTTCCGACTTGCTGGCTCGCGAAGGCAAATGTTTGCTGAATCACAGTGCTCCCGGACTCTCTCCGGAGGAGAAACTAGAGGTTATGCGCCGCCAGCAGGTCTGCGACCTTTTCCTGACCGGCGCGAACGCCATCACCTTGGACGGGCGCATCGTCAATGTCGACGGTGTCGGGAACCGGGTCGCGGCCACCATTTTCGGCCCCAAGCGGGTACTCCTCGTGGCGGGGCGCAACAAACTCGTCGATGGCGGGATTGACGCTGCTCTCGCTCGGATTCGCGCCTTCGCCGCGCCGCCCAACGCCTTCCGCTTGGGGCGCCACACGCCGTGCGCGGCGACTGGACTGTGCGCCGACTGCGCTAGTCCGGAACGCATCTGCAATGTGACGGTGGTGCTCGACAAGCGTCCGTCCCGTTCCGACATCGTCGTCGTGTTGGTGAACGAAGACCTCGGTCTCTGATCGGCACCAATCCACACTTGAGAAGCCAATCTTCCGAACGGGGAGGTTGGCTTCGGGTGTTAGTTGGGGGCGATGCTTTGCCCATCGTGGTGAGGTCTGATGGTCTGTTTGCGGTGGGCGGGAATGGGGGCTGTGACCGCAGGAAGCGCTTGCGCGTGGTGGTGCTGGGAGGTCGCCGAATCGATAAAGCCGTGTGGGGGATTGGCAGGTCTACCGAGGTTGTCGATGCAACTTGCTTCTAGATCCAGGTGCGTGTTCGCGTGAGCGGAAATGGTATGGTCTCCGCAGCCGGCGCTTATGCTATGGACAAGGCGGTACCCTTGAGGGCTTCGATGGGCAGGGACTACCTTTTTTCGGGCCGGGAGTTGGCAGGCGCGGAATTCCCTGCCGGTTATGACGAGCGCGCGGCGGAGGTGCGTGTTAAGGCCGGAGCCTTGGAGGCAGTCGCAACGGAGCGTTTCATTCCGGTAGCGGCTAACTTTGCCGAGATTGAGGTGCTTTCGGGCGCACTCTTGGATGTGTATGCCACGGGTGCTGGGCGCGAGCCGGTGCCTTTGCCTGTGGCGCACGGGGGCCTTCCGAACTGCTCAGTCAAGGGACTCCCTCGGGAGTGAAGGGCAACACCCGAGGCTGTCCAATCGAAGGCGTCCCCGCCCCGCCTCGACTACCTGCCCGCGCCCCTGACGGTTGGTCGCGCCACCTCTGCCTTCCC
>JAXFQS010000115.1:0-7466 GCA_034178815.1 Kiritimatiellia bacterium
GTCAGGAGACGGGACTTTGGCGGCACATTCTGGAGTTGCTGGAGCAAGGGAATCGCGCCGAGGCGCTGGCGGCGGCAAGGGGCGGGCGTTCCTCTCTTTTGCGGATTGCGCTAGCGGGAATGGAGGCGCCTGAAACGATGGTGGAGGAAGCGCTCGAAGTCGCCGCACAGAAGGAAATCGACGCACTTCGTCGGCGGTTGGGCGTGTTGGATACGGTGATTACGGCGGCTCCGTTGTTGGGAATTCTCGGCACGGTGACGGGTATTATCTCGACTTTCGAGGAGATGTCCGCGCAGGCATCTGGGAATCCTTCAGCCGTGAGCGCGGGCATTGCCGAGGCTCTGATTACGACTGCTACAGGGCTGGTGATTGCGCTCTTGACGCTTCTGCCGTACAATCTTTTTGCCGCGTATGTCCAGCGTGAAACGGCGTATTTGACCGAGGCAGTGCATCGGTTTCGCGGGGCCCGTCTCCCTGCGATCTTGGGACGGGCATGAAACTTTCCTCTGGCTTTGATCGCACGAAGGCCCGGGTGGAACTCACGCCGCTTCTGGATGTGATGTTTCTGCTTCTGATTTTCTTCATCTATTCGACGCTCTCGCTGACGGCAGCACGCGGAATAGAGGTCGATTTGCCGCAAACCTCGCCGTCGTCTCTGTTGGAGAAAGTCCGCACGCCGCTGGTCGTGACCTACTCGGCTGACGGACAATGTTATCTGGACGAAGATCCCTTCCCGGAGGCGGATTTGCCGTTCGAGGTGATTCGCCGCTGGCGGGAGCGTCCGGTGGCGGTTCTGGTCAATGGCGACCGCCGCGCGCCACTAGGCCCGGCGTTGGAGTTGTTGGCGACTTTGCGCAAGGCGGGTATCGAGAAAGTGGCGTTTCGGCTCCAATCTCCGGCGCGGCGATGAAAGAAGGTCGGCGCCTAGTGGTCTGCTTTCTGACCTCGCTTGGGGTTCACCTGTTGTGGGTTGTCTTCTGGCTGGGAAAGGGGGCGGATGAGGCGTTGGTGACGCTACCCGTTTCGGCAGTGATTATCGAGACCGATTCGGTTCTGGACGCCGAGGAGGAAGCCGTTGACACTGCGGAAAGCCGCCCACCCGAACCGCCTGCGGAAACCCCCATTCCCCGCGCCGATCCTCCCTTGTTGGAGGCCCTTTCGCCGGTTGCCCTGCCGAAGTCGGATAGCCAGCCGACGCCTCCGGAGTTGCCGCCGTTGCCCAAGCCTCCTGAGCCCCACCCGCCATCAGTGGCACCTGTCCATCCCCCCCAGCCCAAGCCACCTGCGCCAACGGAGAAGCCTTCAACCACACCCGTCCCAGTCAAACCGATACCCCCGAAAACGGCCTTTGCTCCGCGCGTCTCGGCGCCTCCGAGAGCCCCCAATCGCATCGTCATCCGCTATCCGAGAAGCGCTAGGGAGCGGCGTCACGAGGGGACTGTTCGCTTGGAGGCTAGAATCCTTTCCAACGGTCGTTGCGGTCAGGTGACCATCCTTGAAAGCAGTGGCCATCCGGAACTGGATGAAGCCGCCGCGTCAGCCTTCCGCAAGGCGAACTTCATTCCGGCTCGCGCTGACGACAGCCCCGTCGAGTCGCGTGTGCGGCAGACCATTACCTTTCGCCTCAGCGGTATCGAAATCGTCAACTGACCCTATTGGCACCTGCTCTCAAGTCGTTTCGCGGCTTGCCTTCGAAATGGGGAGATCAAGCCGTCGACTGGATCGGGCGATTGCTTGCTATCTGCGCGGCAGGTCTCCAGCGCCGGGCCAAGATGAAGGCGGTCGATAGCCTGCGCGGGAGGCCTCATCCAACCGCCGTTCTGTCGAGAGGAAGGGGTTCGACTGTTCCAACTCGTCAATCCGCTTCAGCAGTGAATTCTGAATGGAGTTGAACTGTTCCTGGTCGCTGATTCGCACCCGCCGTTCCTGCTCCAGCTGGGCAGACACACGGGCTAAATCCTCCTTCAACTGGTCGAATCCGACCGTATGGCGCGCCCCCTCCGCAACTTGCGCTTTCAAGCGGGCCTCTTCAGCCTTCAGCAGGTTGATTTGCCGAGCCTGCTCCTCGCGCGTTTCCAGCAACTCCCTAATCTCCTGCTGGCAATTCGCCTTGTAGGTGTTCACCTCTGCCATAATCCGGGCGGTATTCGCCGCCTGCGTTCGGTGCAATGCATTGCGCCGGAACTCGTCACTGTCGCTTCCCAAAAGTTTCCGCAGGGCGAATATCCGCTCTTGCAACCGTTCCTGCCGCGTCGTTGATGCCTCCCGAATCTTGGCCAGGCACGCTCGCTCCGTGTCCAATGACTCCTCCAGCGAGAGCAGTTCGTCGGCGACCAGTTCGTGGACTTGGGTGAAATCACGCTGGTCGGCAAGTTTCGCTAGGTGCTCCGGATTCTGAAGTTCCTCCACCTGACGCTGCAACGCGGCAATGGCGTCCTGCAGTTCCAAGTCGCGCGCATTCGAGGCTGAAAGGAGTTCGGAATGTTCCCGCTTCAGGCTCTCCAGTTCGGCTTTGGCGGCGTCGAGGGCTTGCTCTTGTTCGGAGCGCTTCTGCCGTTCCTGTTCGAGCTGTTCCTGCGCCGCTTTGCCCTGATCTTGCGCAACTTTTAGGTTTTGATTCAAGGTTTCGTTCGCTTGCTGAAGTTCGCGGTAGCGGGTATCGGAGGTGTCCAGTTTCTGCTGCCAATCGAGGACGGAATGTCGGGATTTCTCGAGTTCCTCCTGTATGCTCTGCAAAGCCGTTTCAGCCTGTTGTCGTTGCTGTTTCTCGCGCTCCAGTTCGGCTTTGACCGCTTCGGATTGGTGCTTTTCTCCGGCGGTGTTCGTTTCCAGTTCGGCGAGGCGTTCCTTGACTTGTTGGCGCTCTTCTTCAACCAAGGTCAGGTGTTCGCGCAAGGACGCGGAAGCGGCCTGCTGGTTGGCAAGTTTGGTCTGAATGGCCTGGAGTTCGGCGCGGAGGGTGGTGGCTTCCTGCACCAACTGGTCGCGGTCGGCGAGGGCCTTCTGGAGTTCGTTTCGGACGGCTTCGAGTTCGTGCTGGTCTGGGGGCGAATCGGGGGCTGTTCCGGATTGGTTTTCGGGATTCGGATCGGGGTCGTAGATGACTTCGCGGGCGGGAGATTCCATAGCAGGCTGGTCGGTTTGGATTGGTTGGGCTGGCGGCTCTTCGGCGGCGAGAAGGGAGGGTTGTGCCGGGGGAAGTTGGGCGGGCTGGATGGCTTCTTTTGGCACGAGTGCGGTGCCAGCCGGGACTTTTGGGGATTGGAGCGCGGCTTCGGCGGCGATGCGGTTGAAAGGGCCTTGGTGTTTGCCGTCTTTGGTTCGGAGGTACCAGTTGAGCCCGAGTTCGGGGATGTCTTCGACCGGACGCCAGTGTTTGGCATCTGTCGAGGCGGATTGCCCCGGGACGATGCGACCTTGTTCTGCCCATTGGACGAGGGTCTGGAGCCGTTCAGGGCCGTAGCATTGGTTCTCGGCGACTTTGAGGTACCAGGTGTCGGATGGGGCCGTCATGGCGGGCAGGAACTAGAAGAAGCGGCGGTTTGACTGGGCGGCGCGCTTGAGTTCGTCGGCGAGGCGTTGTTCGAGGTTTTGGAGGGCCTGGTCTGGGCGGGGTTTAATCTTGGGGGGCGTATCGGGGGCGAGAACTTCGATGTCGTCGACGACCTCGATTTGAACCTCTTTCTCTTGGGCCTGGGCGAGTTGGGTCTGGAGCGCTTGGATGGTATCCCGGGCCTGGGCAAGTTGGTTCTGAAGGTCGTCCCGGGTGGCCTGGAAGGTGTTGAGTTCTTGCTCGCGGAGGGCTTGGATTTCGGTCAACTCGGCTTGGACGAGGGTGCGCGCCTGGACTTCGGTCTGGAGGGTTTGGCGGACTTCTTCGAGTGCCTGCGCGGTTTGTGCCTGGAGGGCTTCCTGTCCGGCAAGGGCCTGCTCAAGTTCGAGGGCTCGGGCCTGGATGTTCTGGGCCAGCCGGGCGTGCTGGTCGCGCTCGGAGACGAGGGCTTCATTCTCTCGGCGGAGTTGGTCGAAGCGGGCATCGGCGGTCGGATCGGGGAGGGTGTAGAGGCGTACGCCAGCGAACTCGGGAGATTGCTTGAGTTCGTCGACGACTTTCTGGTGGGCGGGCCCGAAGAACTTGTTGGGGGCGAGTTCGACGATCCAGCGCATCTCCAGTTCGGGAATGTCGGCTGGGGAAATCCACTGTTGCCCGTCCGGGGTGAGAAGATAGTTTGCTGCGATGCGCCCCTCTTGAACCCACTTCAAGAGTTCGGAGAAGGGGACAGGGCCGAAAATCTGCCCGGCGTCGGTGCGCATCCGCCAAAGGCTATTCAAGTCTGTGCTCATAAATTGGAGAAAGTATACCCGACACCCTGCGCTTTGTCAAACTCCATTCGCACATTCCGTCTGCCTCTCGCGTACGGAGACGGTTGGTAAGCACCAATCGGGGGCAAAGGTGCCCATCCACACTATAGCAAGGTGCCAACCACCCACTCCGCAAGGTGTCAACCTCCAGGGGGCGAAGGGGTGCAGGAATCTGAGCCTCAGCAGACAGGCAGCCGGGGCACCGCCTCAATCAATTCGCGCGTGTAGTTCGACTTTGGATTGGTCAGAACCGCTTCGACAGAGCCGCTTTCGACAACCCTTCCTTCGCGCATCACCAACAGTCGGTCTGCAATGTGCTCCACCACCCCAATATCGTGCGAGATGAAGAGGCAGGAAAACCCCCGCTTGCGCTTGAGAGCCTCCAAAAGATTGAGAATCTGAGCCCGAACCGATAAATCCAACGCCGAAACCGCCTCGTCGCAGATGACCACCCGCGGATTGAGCGCCAAGGCCCGCGCGATACATACCCTCTGGCACTGCCCCCCCGAAAGTTCGTGCGGATACCGTTCGAGAATCCCCGCGTCCAGCCCTACATCCTCCAGCAGCCCGACCGCCCAATCTTCCGCCCCCCGCGCCGGCACCAAACCGTGGAAAACCGCTCCCTCCGACACCAACTCCCGAATCGTAAGGCGCGGATTCAGCGATGCCAACGGTGCTTGGAAAACCACCTGCAACTCATTGGGCGACAGAATCGACTCAATCCGCCCGCCGGTAGGCTCCACCAGCCCCAGCAGAGCCCTAGAAAGCGTCGTCTTCCCGCAACCACTTTCGCCGATAATCCCAAGCGTCTCCCCCTCATACAACTCGAAACAAACCCCGTCGACCGCCCGCTTCCAACCCTTCGTGCGCGAAAACACGCCCGAACGAATCGGAAACCACACCCTCAAGTCACGGACGGTCAGCAGCGGCACCATCAAAAAGAACCTGTCTCAGCGGCCGATACACACCCGCGCAGAGAAAGATTGCAACCTCCCCGCGCCGGAGATGCCAACCTAACTGCGGTAGTTCGGCGCTTCCTTCGTAATCTTCACATCGTGCGGATGAGCCTCGCGCACACCCGCCGCCGAGACCCGGTAGAACTTCGCGCGCCGCTGCAACTCGGCAACCGTCCGGCACCCGCAATACCCGAGCGAAGCCTGAAGTCCCCCGCAGAACTGCGTCATAATCCGGCTTACCGGGCCGGAGAAAGGCACGATACCTTCGATGCCCTGAGGCACCAAGTCCGCCTCCTCGACATTTTCCTGCCCATAGCGCTGGCGCGAACCGCGATTCTTCATCGCCGCTAGCGACCCCATGCCGCGATAGACGACATACTGCCGCCCCTCGTAGATGATTTTCTCCCCCGGGCTTTCTTCCGTTCCGGCGAGCAGAGAGCCGAGCATCACCGTGTCCGCGCCCATGGCAAGAGCCTTCGCAACATCGCCCGAGAGCCGGATGCCGCCATCGGCAATGACGGGTATCGAGCCTTCCAGCGCGGAGACGGCGTTGTAGACGGCAGTAATCTGGGGGATGCCTACGCCGCAGACGACTCGGGTGGTGCAGATGGATCCGGGGCCTATGCCGACCTTGACGGCGTGGGCGCCTGCGTCGCGGAGGGCGAGGGCGGCTTCTCCTGTGGCGATGTTGCCCGCGATGACATCGATGTCTGGGTAATGGGCGTTGAGCCAGCGTACCATGTCGATGATGCCTTTGCTGTGTCCGTGGGCGGAGTCGACTACCATTGCGTCGACTTGGGCGGTGGCCAAGCGTTCGGCACGTTCGTAGTCACCGCCGCTGACGGCGGCTGCCACGCGGAGGCGGTAGTTGGCGTCGCGGTTGTATTGTGGGCGTTGGTTTTCGATGAGTTGCTGGACATCAGTGAAACTGTAGAGGCCAACGAGTCTGCCATCGGCGTCGACGAGGGGGAGTTTGCCGATTTTGTTGGCTTTCATGATTTCGTAGGCTTCGCGAAGGGTAGTCTCGGGCTTTGCCGTGAGTGGGGAGGGGGTCATGCATTCGGCGAGTTTGTCTGCGCCGCGTCCCATAAAGCGGAGGTCGGACGAGGTAATCATGCCGACGAGGCGGTCTTGGGCGTCGAGGATGGGGAATCCGCCGAATTTGAGGTTGTGGCTGGCTCGGTAGTCGTGGAGGTAGGCGACGGTGTCGCTATCTCTGAAGCAGACGGGTTTGCGGATGAGGCCGTTGAGGTGGTTTTTGACTTTGGCGACTTCTTCGCTCTGGGCTGCGGGGTCGAGGTTTTTGTGGATGACGCCGATGCCGCCGATGAGGGCCATGGCGATGGCCATCTGGGCTTCGGTGACGGTGTCCATGGCGGCGGAGACGAAGGGGATGTTGAGTTTCATCCGGGAGGTGAAGCGGGTCTCGAGGGTGGTGTCGCCGGGCAGGAAGTCGGCGTATTGGGTGACGAGGGTGACATCGTCGTAGGTCAGTCCCTGCATCGGGAAGAGGTTCATGAAGGCGTCCATGGCGGCATTGGGGTGCATACAACTCTCCATAAGGGTATTTGCCTTTATATTTATAGCGAATCTGGCCGTCGATTGCAAGCAAAAGTTGCGATGGGTAGGAACTTTAGGGGGCGTTGGGTTGGCACGACCGGGGGGAACTGGTAGCAAGGAGTCGCCCCCTTTGGTGGGTACGGTGCGTTTGGCGGGGCTTGCCGGAGGCGCGGGCCGCGGCTTCGGCGAAGACGGCTTTGCAGTGGTAATCGCCAGCCGGACATACCTCGATTCGGCCTTGAATTCGCGGTCTCGCCCACGACTTGAAGGCATCGCAGGGGCGTTTCGCCTTCTTGCCCTAGGAGCCTGGTCTGCCGGCATAGACAGTCCCGCCCGCCGATGTCGAAGGGGTCGGCTAGCCTGAGTTTGCAACTGGCTTGCCCCCCCTCAAAAAAATCGAGAACGATGTCGACCGGATAGCGTGTCCCCTTTGGCAACTTCCTCGCCATTTGAGGTGCCGTCCCCATCGCGTCTGCCCCGTTCAAAGAGCGTTTAACCTCCCGGCTTGCAATGCCCCCCTAATATGGTATAATGAACGTCGCACGTGAACCCCCAGAAGAGGAAGAGACCATGTCCGACCGCCCCACG
>JAXFQS010000118.1:0-19296 GCA_034178815.1 Kiritimatiellia bacterium
AGCTCTTTGGGCAGCACAAAGGCGGGAAACTCGAACGCCTCAAAGCCGCCCTCTGCTTCTCGGGAAACTTCGCCATTGCCTTGACCAATCCGCCCACGGTCATACGCACCTTCAAGGTCTGGTCGCAACTGCAAGAGCTCCGCGAAAAAAACAATGGCAAACTTCCGGCCCTGCTTCGCAACGGGACGCTAATCCAGGTTCCCGAGGGTCGATACCAAGGCACCTGGCGGGTTGCTTCTATCCAAGACAACAGTGAGTCTGGGCCCCTCGTCGATATGGTTGCCCCATATGTAGTCGGAGTTCCCCGAAAAGACAAGGCAAGCAAGCGAAATGTTCGGGTCAGTTCGCTAACGTCCGCACATATGGAAGTACTCAAATCTCGCTACACAGGAGTGTCTCTGTGTCCTACCACACCATCGACATCTCGGGCGAAGGCGTGACGCTTTCCGCGAAACGGGGGCAACTCACCTGCACCTCAGATGAGAGTGGGCTGAAGCGCATCCCGCTAGAGGATGTGGGGGCGATATTGGTGAACTCCCGTTCGTGCCTGGTGCACAATGAGCTGCTTATGTCGGCGGCGGAGCACAAGGTTGCGATGGTCTTCTGCCGTTGCTTCAAACCGGTTTCGGTTCTGCTTCCTGTCACACGCGGGGGCGACACGCTACTGACCCGCGCGCAGGTTGAAGCGCCCCGGAAGCTGCTCAACCAGTTGTGGCTGGCGCTACTCAGGGCGAAGTTGCTCAACCAGTACAGTTTACTGGAGGAAGTTGCGGTTCCGGACGAGATGACGGAGCGTTTCCGTCTGATGCTGTCCAACCCAGTCCCGGCCCGGGAAGCCATCTGCGCGCGGCACTACTGGGCGGTCTTATCCAAGGCGCTCGGGCTGGACGATTTCCGCCGGGAGCGCGGCGCGAGCGGGTTCAATTCGCTGCTGAATTACGGCTACGCGGTCTTGCTCTCGCAGGTGCTGCAGGCGCTGCTCTCCTATGGTCTCGACCCGCAATACGGCATCCACCACGCGACGCGCGAACGCGCCGCGCCGCTGGCTTACGATTTGATGGAGCCCTTCCGCGCGGCGTTCGACGAGACGGCTTTCCGCTGGGCGGAAGCTCGGCTTCGCGCGGACGAGCGGCTGGTGGTCTCGCCGGCATACAAGGCTCAGGCGATTGGGACGCTCGATGCGCTGGTGCCGTGCGGGGCGAAGCGAATCCGCCTGCGCCATCTCATCTCGCGCACGGCCGGAAGTTTCAGGGATGCGCTGCTGCTCGGGAAAGTTTCGGAGTTCAAGCCTTGGCTGAGGAGAACTTCAAAGTGGGGTGGCTAGTCGTCCTCTTCGACCTGCCGGTGGGGACTCCCGCGCAACGGAGCGCGGCGACCCGTTTCCGGCTGGATCTACTCAAGGACGGCTTCCAGATGATCCAGTTCAGCGTCTACGCCCGGCCCTGCGTCAGTTGGTCGCGCGTCCAGACCCATTCCCGGCGCCTGCGCCGGCTCGTCCCCCCGGAAGGTTCCGTCATGGCCCTATTCGTCACCCGCGCCCAGTGGGAACGCGCCTACCTCATCCGAGGCAAGCCCGCGCGTGCCGCCAAACCGCCCGGTTTTCCCACCCAGATGCTACTGTGGTAGCGACCGAGTCCCGGCAACCTCAAGACCCCGCCGGTAGGCACCTTCGGGGGCAAGGCGTGGCAACCGCCGAGAGCAAATGGCTGGCACCTTATGGGGAGAAAGGTGGCAACCTTGGCACGGGACTGGCGGGGCGGATTTCGCGCGGGGGCGGAAAGGTTTGGCGTTTATTTGACGCCGGAAATGTGGTATACTTCTGTCGTTTGGATTTCACCCGCCCGAGAAGGCTTTTCGCCCAATGGAACAGCTCACCTACCTCGTCACCTTCCTCTCCCTGATCGCCCTCGTGGCCATCGTGCCGCACCTCGTCCGCCGCTTCCATGTGCCGAGCGTCGTGGCGATCATGGCAGTGGGCATTGCCATCGGGCCGAACGCCTTCGACTTTCTCGGACACCTCAACGGCTGGCTCGGGCACGCCGTCGAGACGAGCGCCCTCTACCGCGTCATCGACGCAATCGGCTTCCTCGGACTCGTCTTCCTGATGGCCCTGGCGGGAATGGAAGTCGACCTCAAAATGCTCCGCGACGAGAAGAAAGCCGTAGCCCTGCTCAGCATCCTGACCTTTCTTCTGCCCGCCCTCGCCGGCTTCGGCGTCTACTGGCTCTTCGAACGCGGCGACACCATCGGCGCCGCCGTATACGCCTCCCTCTTCGCCTCGCACTCCATCGGCATCGTCTTCCCCGTCATACGCGAACTCGGCGTCATACGAACCCGCTTCGGAGTCTCCGTGCTCGCCTCCACCGTCATCACCGACATCGCCTCGCTCATCCTCCTAGCCGTCTGCGTCCAATACAAGCGCATGGGACTCCCCCCGGAAGCCGCGCAAAAAGGCGGATTCTCCCTGCTCGACAAGTTCGACCTCGCCTGCCTAGGCGACGCCTTCGGACCAGCCTTCCTCGCCCTGATTATCCTCTACATCGCCGCCATCATGATCCTTCTCCCGAAACTCTGGAAATGGATCTCCGCCGCCCTCCCCAACGGAAGCGACATCCATGTAACCTGGTTCCTCCTCGTCGTGCTCGGCGTCATCCTCCTGGGAGAAATGCTCGGCATCAACCTCATCGTCGGAGCCTTCGTCGCCGGCATGGCCATAACCCGATCCGAAGGCTTCGCCAACGCCGGACGCGAACTCGTGCGTAAACTCGAAGGACTCGGATTCGGACTCGTCATCCCCTTCCTATTCCTCAGCATCGGCTTCCAGGCAGATGTCAAGATCCTCTTCTCCACCTGGGGCAACATCGCCATCGCGCTCGCCACAGTCGCCGGCCTCGTCGGTAGCAAAGTCTTCTCCGGCTGGGCGGCAATGAAACTCGCCGGATTCGACGACAAAAAAGGCCTCTGCGCCGGCCTTATGACAGTCCCCCAACTATCCGCCACCCTCGCCGCCGCCGCCGTAGCCCTCCAGCTCCAGATGATTACCGAAGCCTTCTTCAACGCAATCGTCTTTCTCTCCCTGGCCACGACACTCCCCGTTCCCACCCTCGTACGCATCCTCATCGTCAAAGGAAACATCCAATTCCAACACCTCAAAGCGCAGCCTGCGGCGGAACCCGAGGGCAACAACTACTCCGACATATCGGTCTGACCGTGCACGAATCCATCGAACGATTCATCGAATTCCTGCGTACCGAGCGCGCCTACTCCCCGAACACCATCGCCGCCTATCGTACCGATCTTGAGGAGTTTGCCGCGTACGCCGACTGCCCCGCCGGGAAGATTACCCGCGAGCGTGTGGGCGCTTATCTGCTGAGGCTCAAGGAGGCGGGCATGAAGCAGACTTCGCTCGTACGACGCCTGGCCACGCTCAAGAGTTTTTTCCGTTTTCTCAATGAAGAGGATTTCCTCGAAGAGAACCCTCTTGAGGTTGTCTCCCTGCCTAGGCGTCCGCTGGAGTTGCCCGAAATTCCGGACGAGGTGACGGTCACGAAGCTGCTTGATTCGATACCGGCGCGGACGCCGCGGGATTACCGTGACCGGGCGATTTTGGAACTGTTGTATGCCTGCGGTCTGCGCATATCGGAGTTGACGGGGCTTGATTTGGGTTCGCTGGATTTGGACGCGTGCACGGTGCGGTGCCGCGGCAAGGGAAATAAGGAGCGGCTGGTACCGATTGGGCAGAAGGCGTGCGCGGCGCTGAGGGAGTATCTGGCGAAGGCGCGGCCGTTGTTGCTGCGCAGCCACGCGCTTGAGCCGGCGCTGTTCATCAGTCAGCAATCTACGCGGATTCGGCGCAACACGATTGCCAAGATGTTGCACCGGAGGTTGATGGAACTGTCGATTTCGACGAATATCCATCCGCACACATTGCGGCACTGTTTCGCGAGCCATCTGTTGGAGCACGGGGCTCAAACGCGTGTCATCCAGGAGTTGCTGGGGCACGCGACGATTGCGACGACACAACTCTACACGCATGTGAGTGTCTCGTCCGTGCTGCAGGTCCACAAGGCGTTTCATCCGAGGGCGTGACCGATGAAGTGGTTGTTCTACGACCTTCTTTTCTTTCTAGCGTATTTGGCGTTGCTGCCGGGCTTTCTCTTGAAGATGAAGCGGCGCGGGGGCTACGCAGCGCGGTTTGCGGATCGTTTCGGCCGCTACCCGCGGGAGTTGGTCTTTCCCGAGGGGGCTGTGTGGATTCACGCGGTGAGTGTGGGTGAGGTCTATGTGGCGGGGAGGTTCATGGGCGAGTTGCGGCGGCAAAGCCCGGGGATTCGCTTTGTGCTGAGCACGACCTCTTCGACGGGCTGGGTGGAGGCGCTCAAGCAACTAGGCCCCGGCGATGTGCGCATCTATTGTCCGCTCGACTTCGCCCTTTGTGTGCGCCGCGCCCTCGAGCGCATACGACCGAAGGCGCTCATTCTCACCGAGTCCGAAATCTGGCCCAATCTCCTGCGCGCGGCCGCGAAAAGGGGCATTCCCCTTTGGCTGGTCAACGCCCGCATCTCCGACCGCTCCGCCCCGCGCTATTCCAAGTTACGATACTGGTTCGGAGATATCTTCAACCTCTTCACGAAAATACTAACCCAATCGGAGCAGGACAAGCAACGACTGGTAGCAGCAGGTGCCAACCCCTCGATCATCGAGGTGACCGGCTCCGTCAAATACGATGTCGCAGCACGCGCCCCTGAGAAGGAGACCACCGTCCGCAACTGGATCCGCCACGCCCTCGGCGGCGAACACCCCATCCTCCTCGGCGGCTCCACTTGGCCCGGCGAAGACACCGTCCTCCTCCGCATCTACTCCAAACTCCGCGCCGCCTGCCCCGACTGGCGCCTCATCATCGCCCCCCGCCACTTCGAAAAGGCCGACGCCATCCAAGCCAACATCCGCGCCGCCGGCTTCACCTGCATCCGCAAATCCCAATCACCCGACGCCATCGACCCCGATGCCGTCCTCCTCGCCGACACAACCGGCGAACTCATCGGCTTCTACGCCAACGCCGACATCGCATTCGTCGGCAAAAGCCTCTGCGCCCACGGAGCCCAGAATATGATAGAGCCCTGCCTCTGCGGATGCGCCACACTCGTCGGCCCCTACACCGAGAACTTCCGCCCCGTTATGCGTGACATCCTCGCCGCCCACGCCATCATTCAAGTCCCCGACGCCCAAACCCTCGAACAGCAGATTCTTCGACTAGCCAAAGACACTCCCGCCCGACAAGCACTCGGACAAAAAGCCGCTCACCTCGTCCACTCCCGAAAAGGTGTCGCCGAACACTGCGCCAAGCAAATTCTCGCCACCCTCCGAACCTAATGCCACCCCACATTCATACCTACCAACTCACCCCGCGCCAGCAAACCCTCCTCAAGGAACTCCTTGAGCAAGGCAACTACCTCCCCGTCAATGTCCCCTACTCCACCTTGGCCGTCAAAACCCCCACCTGCCGCATTACCCTCTACACCTCTGGCAAGTGCGTCATCCAGGGAAAAACTGCCGCCGAATTCGTCGAATTCCAACTTGAACCACAGGTCATCTTTCCCACGCAGGGACCACCGCAGCCCACACCTCTCGAGACCCCACATTTCGGTGTCGACGAGAGCGGCAAAGGCGACTACTTCGGGCCTCTCTGCACCTGCGCGGTCTACACCGATGCCGACCTCTCCCCCCAACTCTTGGCCGCCGGGGCGAAAGACTGCAAAGTCATCTCCGACCAGCAAGTGCTCAAGACCGGGCCCCGCCTCAGAGCCATCCTCGGCAACCGCTACAGCCTCGTCATGATCAACCCCGAGCGCTACAACCAGATCCGCGACCAGCGCACAAACCTCAACCGTCTGCTTGCCTGGTGCCACGCCAAAGCCATCTGCAAAGCCCTCGAACAGACGCCAACCTGTCCCCGCGCCCTTTCCGACCAATTCGGCAATCCCCAACTCATCCAAGGCGAACTCGACAGGATGCACTGCTCCATACACCTTGACCAGAGACCCCGCGCGGAAACGGATGTGGCGGTCGCGGCGGCGTCCGTCATTGCGCGCGAATGCTTCCTTCGGCAACTGGCGAAACTTTCCGACCTGGCGGGAATGACGCTACCCAAGGGCGCGACCCATGTCGTAGACGCGGCGGTGCAACTGGTGCGTACCAAAGGGGTCGACTCGTTGAAACATTATTGTAAACTTCATTTCAAGACCACGGAGGCAGTCCTAGCAAAGACCGGGGCCGCTTCCTAGGAAGGATTTATGCGCTTTCATTCTGAACCGAGCAACCGCATCTACGGGGTGGCGACGCTTCCCGGCGACAAATCCCTTTCGCACCGGGCTTTGCTTTTTGCGGCCTTGTCCGAAGGCGAGAGCGTCATCCGCAACTTCCTTGTTTCGGGAGTGACTCGCGCGATGATGGAGTGCCTGAGGCAACTTGGCGTGGCGTTCACTCTTGAGCAGGTCGACGAGGTTCCGTGCCTCAGAGTAGCAGGGTGCGGATACGATTTTTCTGCCCCATCGGCTCCGCTCGACTGCGGGAATTCGGCCACAACAATCCGCCTCCTGGCTGGTGCCGTGGCGGGCGCGGGGGTGCCTTGCACGCTGAGCGGCTCTGCAGGGTTGTGCCGCCGGCCGATGGAAAGGATTGTGGCCCCCCTCAAGTTGATGGGCGCGGACATCGTATCTACGAACGGGTGCGCGCCATTGGTTGTCAAGCCAGCAAAACTGCACGGGGCGGAGGTCACGCTGCCGGTTGCTTCGGCACAGGTGAAAAGCTGCCTGATGCTGGCAGCGCTGCGTGCGGAGGGAGTCACTCGGATTGCCGAACCGGGGCCCTCTCGCGACCATACCGAACGGATGCTCTCGGCAATGGGAGCGGAGATTGCAACGAACCAGGAGGAGCATACGGTATCTATCCACCCGCTGAAAGGTGGGCTTTCGCCGCTGAATGTGGAACTGCCGGGCGACATCTCTTCGGCGGCATTTCTGATGGTGGCGGCTGCTACAGTTCCAAACTCGGAGATTACCATCCGGAATGTAGGTTTGAACCCGACGCGGACGGGAATTGTCGACGCGCTCCGGCTGATGGGGTCGGACATCGAGACGAAGGTTCGCAAGGAAGCGGCGGGGGAGCCGGTGGGGGACATTGTGGTGCGGTACGCGCCTTTGCACGGGGCGGAGATCGGGGGGGATTTGGTGGTGCGGATGATTGACGAGTTCCCGGCTTTCGCGGTTGCGGCGGCGGCGGCGGAAGGCACGACGGTGGTGCGCGATGCCCAGGAGTTGCGCTACAAGGAGACCGACCGGATTGCGCTTTTGTGCCGCGGATTCGACGCGCTGGGTATCCGCAATTCGCCCGCGCCGGACGGTTTCACCATCGAGGGGACGAACCGCACGGCGCCTTCGACGGTCGAGGCTTTCCACGACCATCGGCTGGCTATGTCGTTCGCCCTTGCAGGGTTGCGCGGCGCCCCGGTGATGGTCGAGGGCGCGGAGATTGCCAATGAATCTTTTCCCGACTTCGTTCCCAAATTGCGCCAACTTGGTGCGCACCTTTGCACCCGATAGGAAGGCACTTGCCCCCCCGAAGATTGACACGACCGATACGCGGAGATTGATACCTCTATGACTATTCGCTACCTGACTTCCGGCGAGTCCCACGGCCCCGCCTTGACCGCCATCCTCGAAGGCATTCCCGCCGGACTGCCCCTTGACGCCGAAACCATCAACGCCGACCTCGCCCGCCGCCAGCAAGGCTTCGGCGCGGGCGGCCGTATGGACATTGAGAAAGACCGCGTGCGAATCCTCGGCGGCGTGATGAACGGCCAAACCACCGGCGCGCCCATCGCCCTGATGATCGAAAACAAGGATCACGCCAACTGGATCGGCAAGGCCGTCCCCGCCTATGTCACCCCGCGCCCGGGACACGCCGACCTGGCCGCCTGCGTCAAGTACGGCTACGATGACATCCGCCCTTCCCTCGAACGCGCCTCCGCCCGCGAGACCGCCGCCCGCGTCGCCGTTGGTTCCATCTGCCGCGCCCTTCTGAGCCAATTCGGCATCACCATCCACGGCAAAGTCCTGCGCGTCGGAGACGGTTCCGCCGCCCCCGAAGAACTCATCGCGCAAATCCGCCGCCAAGGTGAAACCCTCGGCGGTATCATCGAAGTCATCGCCGATAATCTACCCATCGGACTGGGCTCCCATGTCAACTGGGATCGGCGGCTTGATTCCCGCCTCGGTGCCGCCTTCCTCGGCATCCCGGCCATCAAAGGAATCGAAATCGGCGACGCCTTCGAAAACACCACCCGCCCCGGAACCCAAGTCCACGACGGTATCACCCCAACCGGTCGCACCAGCAACCGCGCAGGCGGAATCGAAGGCGGCATCACCAACGGACAGCCCCTTGTCGTGCGCCTCGCCATGAAACCAATTCCCACCACAATCAGACCCCAGCAGACCATCAACGCCGTCACCAAAGAGCCCTCCCCGACCACCTACGAACGCTCAGACTTCTGCCCCGTTCCACGAGCCGTCGTTGTCATGGAGACCACCATGGCCTATGTCCTTGCCAACGCCCTCTGCGAGAAACTCGGAGGCGACTCCATCGCCGAAATGAAACCCCGCTTCGAGGCCCTCCCCAACCAGCAGAACGGACTCAAAATCACCCCCTCCCCCAAAGTCTTCTGGCCATGAACCACCCCCTCTGCATCGGGCCCGCGCCAGCCCTCGACCGCATCGAAATCCTCGACTCCTTCACCCCGGGACAGCCCAACCGCGTCCGCCAAACCATCCTCCGAGCCGCAGGAAAAGCCATCAACACCGCCTACGCCCTGCGCCGCCTCGGCTACACCCCCACCGTTGCCGGATTTCTCGGAGGCCACCACGGCGCACTCATCCGCCGCCAACTCAAAGACGCAGGAATCCAGGACGCCCACACCACCACCCAGGCCGAAACACGCCTTTGCACCACACTCGCGGCCCCCAACCAGGCCACCGAAATCGTCGAACCTCCAGCACCCGCCACAGGCGAAGAACAGGCCCAATTCCTCGACACCTGCCGCGCCCTCATTCCCCAAGCATCCATCGTCCTTCTCACAGGAACCTGCCCCCCATTCCTCCCCGAAAAAACCTACGCCACCCTGGCTCAAATCGCCCAAAACGCAGCAATTCCCCTGATCGTCGACACCAGCGGAAAAGCCCTCCTATCCACCCTTCCAAGCAACCCCCTGCTCGTCAAAATCAACACCACAGAACTGGCACAGACCGGAGCCACCCCCAAGCAACTCCTCGACCTCGGCGCCGCCAACCTCCTCATCACAGACGGCCCCGCCGAAGCCACCCTCTACACCCCAAAAAATACCATCCGCCTCAAGCCCCAAACCATCCAGGAAGTCAACCCAATCGGCTCCGGAGATGCCGCAAACGCCGGGTTCATCCATGCCTGGTACTGCGCCCAACCCGTGGAAAACGCCGCCGCCATCGCACTCGCTTGCGCCACCGCCAGCGCAACCACCCTTATCCCCTCAGACCTAGACCCCGAAACCATCGACAACCACCTTCCCCAAGTCATCCAATGAAAGACCATAACCGCCCCTTCGAATGGCTCTACGGCCGCCGTCCCGTCATAGAAGTCCTCCGCGCAGGACGCCGCAAAATACACGAAGTCGTGCTCCAGCAGAGCAAAGAACGCTCCGAAGAACTCGACGCCATCGAACGCGCCGCCAGGGCCCTTGGCATCCAACCTCACCGTATGAAGCGCGACGAGATCGACCGTCTGACCAAGGATGGACACCACCAAGGAGCGGCCATCCGCGTGGGTGCCTACCCATACGCCGATCTGGAGGATGTGCTTGAAGCGTTGGAGGAAGAAGGCAGTGGCCTCGTCCTCGTGCTGGATCACCTCGAAGACCCCCAAAATGTCGGTTCGCTGATGCGTTCCGCTGAAGCCGCAGGGGCCAAAGGCGTCGTACTCGCCGAAGACCGCGCTTGCGGCGTGACCCCTGCGGCGGTACGCGCCTCCGCTGGGGCAAGCGAGCATCTGAATGTGGTGCGGGTCGTGAATATCGTCCAGGCGATGGAACGGCTGAAAAAGGCGAATGTCTGGTTGACTGGGCTGGATATGGATACGCAGGCGAAGCCCTATACGGAGGTCGATTTCCGGGGCAAATGCGGGATTGTGATCGGCTCGGAAGGTTCGGGCATTAGCCGACTGGCAATGGAACGGTGTGACTTTATGGCTTACTTGCCGATGCACGGGGCAGTAGAATCGCTCAATGCGGGAGTTGCGGGCGGAATCGTGCTGTTTGAGGCTTTGCGCCAGCAGAGCGGAAAGTAGGCAATGGGCTGGAAAGGTTCGCTTCTCGGGGGGGGCATCTACCTCGCGATGCTGGGCTACTGGTGTTGTGCGGTGCTGGCACGGACACGCAGGGAACGGTGGTCGAGGTGGGCTTGGATGGCTACGGGGGCAATCGCCCTCGGGGTCGTGGTGCTACGCTCCTTCGAGACGCGACACTGGCCGATGCAGAACCTCTTCGAGTTCTTTCTCTGTCTGGGGACGGTGCTACCGTGGGTGTCGCTCGGAACGCAATCTCGGCTGAAAGTGGATACGCGTCTGGCGGATGCGCTGATGGGACTGATTCTGTTGTTTCCTGCGGGATTTGTCTTCGACGATGGGGTGAAGCCGCTACCCCCGGCGTTGCGCAGCCCACTGTTCATGCCGCATGTGGGAGCGTATGTGCTGGGTTATGTCCTGCTGTTCCGTGGGGCGGTCATGGCGTTGCCGTGGTTTCGGGCAGCATCGGTCGAGAAGGTTCGCGATCGGGCGGTGGCGGCGACGGTATTGTCGGGGTATTTGCTTATCTCTTTCGGGATGGTTCTGGGGGCAATCTGGGGAAAGTTGGCGTGGGGGCACTATTGGCAATGGGATCCGAAGGAGTGCTGGTCGTTGGCGACTTGGCTGGTGTTCACGGGGTGGCTTCATTTCAGGCTCCGTTTTGGGCTCACGCGGCCACGGCTGTCGGCCGGGATTTTATGGCTGGGGGTAGTTGGAATCGTGCTGACGCTGACCTGGGTGAACCTGTCGCGCCTATTCCCCGGGCTGCACAATTATGCGCAATGAGGTATGCAGATGGATTCGCTTCTAATCTACGGTCCGCCGGCTTCCGGCAAGTCGACTCTTTCCAAGGCTTTGGCCCAACGGCTGGGTTTGCCGTGGGTTGATCTGGACGAACGGATTGTCCGGGCAGCCGGGCAGCCAATCCCTGAGATCTTTGCCGCGGAGGGCGAAGTGGGCTTCCGCAAACGGGAGGTGGAGATGCTTGAGCAGGTTGCCTCCGAAGGGTGTGCGGTGGTCTCTTTAGGGGGCGGGGCACTGCTCGATTCGAAGGCTCGAAAGGTCGCGGAGGCTGCCGGGAAGGTGATTTGCCTCAAGGTTTCTCCGGCGCGACTGGCGGCTAGGGCGGGGCGTGCACCGGGGAGCCGCCCTCTGCTGGAGCATGGTCGCTTAGACCGTCTTCTGGAGGAACGCGCGGCGCACTATGCTTCCTTTCCGAATGGGGTGGAGGTTGAGTCCGACGATCTGGAGACGAACCTTCGATTGCTCCAGGCGGTTGCTGGCCGCTATCGCATTTCGGGGATGGGCTCGCCCTACGAGGTGCGGGTGGAATCGGGTGGGCTCGAACGCCTTGGCGCCTATGCGGCGAACCTAGGGCTGAAGGGGCCGTCTGCGGTGGTCTGCGACGAAAACACGCGCCCCTACGCCGACCAGGCCTGCGCCAGTCTCTCCACCGCGGGCATCCGCGCGGGGGTGGTGGAGATTCCCTCCGGCGAGGCGCACAAGACCATTGCAACGGTAGGCGCGATTTGGCGCGGCTTTCTCCAATCGGCGGTCGAGCGCGCGGGCACTGTCTACGCGGTCGGCGGCGGCGTGGTGGGAGACCTGACGGGGTTTGCGGCGGCAACTTGGCTGCGTGGGGTTCGGTGGGTCAACATCCCGACGACGCTTTTGGCGATGGTCGATTCCTCTCTTGGGGGGAAGACGGGCGCGGATTTGCCGGACGGGAAGAATCTGATTGGCGCGTTCCATCCGCCGGCCCTGGTTTTGAGCGATCCGTCGGTACTGCGCACGCTTCCGGAGCGGGAACTCCGTTGCGGGCTTGCCGAGAGCCTCAAGCACGCGGTGATTGACGATCCGGGGCTCTTCGGGCGCCTCTCCACGGCCCTTCCCGACGCCTCCCTCATCGCCCGCTCCCTCTCCGTCAAGGCCCGCATCATCTGCGAAGACCCCTACGAAAAAGGTCGCCGCGCCGCGCTCAACCTAGGCCATACCATCGGCCACGCAGTCGAGAAGGCCTCGAACTTTTCCATCGCACACGGCGAAGCGGTTGCGATTGGTCTGATCGCCGCCGCGCGCCTAGCCATCAAGGCCCGCATCGCCCGACCAGACCTCCTTGACAAACTCGTCGCCAAGACCCGCGAACTGGGACTTCCGACCGAAATCCCCGCCCACCTCGACCGTGACGAGATGCGCCAAGCACTCTCGCACGACAAGAAACGCAAAGACGGCATCGTCCGCTTCGTGCTCCCTGCCGATCTAGGCGATGTCCGCCTCGACTGCCGCGTCGACGACCCCTTCGATTTCGACTAGCCCGTTCCCCGCAAGATTTCCTTTCCTCGTCCGCCAACCTGCCCGAGGCGAGCCGCACCAGTTGCGTAGTAGCGACCGGATGTCCCCCCACCCGCGTCCGCGATGCCCTACCTGCCGCCCCCCTGTTCAGCCCCATTCGCTTCCTCAAAAGGTACGCGCCAATCCCCCTCGAAGGTGCCAACCTCCCGCGCACACTCCTGCCTACCATTAACTCCCGAAGATGCCTACCAAACACCCACACCTCTTGCATCCCCCTATGCAACCGATTGCAACCCAACAAAATCAACAATCCCCCTGTTTTAGGCCACTTTCTGCCTCAAGCGAACGCAAAAATTTGCCAAAAACAGGGAAATGTGTTTGACACACCCCCCTGCGTTTGCTACGATTTATCCCGTTCCGCGGAACTGTTGTAAACCCCCTCTTTTGGGAGTGGCACCCCAGCTCCAAGTTGGGACAGCCCGCCAGGGACACACAGCACTTGATTTTGCGATTTATATAATGCATCGCACCCGGCAACGGGGGACAGTTTGGTTTCGCTCCTTTTTCCAGATTGCTCCCCGTTGCCTTTTTCTTTGCCCTACCGCCGATGCCGCGGACGCGTCAGATAGAGCACCCCCACGCAGACCCGCTCAAAAAAGACAATCCCCATCAAAACTGGATGCCGCAAGGCCCGCTTCCAACGCCCCCCGCGCATAAATAAAAGCCAGTAGCGCCAGACCGGACTGAACTGCTGCCGAGATACCTCGTCCCACCCCCACTTGCGCAAATAAGCCTCGAAACTCCCCGAATAATAGGCCTTCTTCGCCAGATGGCGGCGGAAGGTCAACCGCCCCTCGTTGTGCAGCAAAGGCTCCCGTAGCACCCCCGTCCGAATCCCCAGAGCCAAGAGCCTCCGATCCAAATCCCAATCCTCGCAAGCATCCAGAGATTCATCGTGCCCCCCCACCTGCTCAAGCAGCCCCCGCCGCACCACCCGCAAAGCATCCACCGCCGTCCCGTCGTAGAAACTCCGCTCCAGATTGCGCGCCTGCGTCCACCACCCCTTCCCGCCAATCCGCACCTCCGGCACATAGAGCGCGTCCGGCGCGTGAGCACCCCCCAGCACCTCCAGAAGACACTCCAAAGAGCCCCTCGGCAGAATCATATCCGCGTCCAGAAACAGCACATACGCCCCCGACGCCGCACGCCACCCCGCATTCCTTTGCGCACTCCGCTCAGGCCCCAAGGTTAGCACCTTCGACGCCCCCGCCTGCCGCGCCAAATCCGCCGTGCCATCCCCCGAATGATTGTCCACCACAACCGTCTCCACCCCCTTAAATTGGGCAAAAACCCCCAGACAGGCGGCAATGTTCGCCGCCTCGTTGCGCGTAGGAACCACCACCGAAAGCAGCCCCATCCCCTACTCCTGCAAACCCAACCCCTTGAGTTCCTCCCTAAGCCGCTCCTCCAGCGGAGGTTTCACCCGCCAACAGTCCCGCAACTCCACATATTCCCGCACCGCCTCTATTTGTCCCGGCTTCACCGCCGACTGCGCCCGGATGAGAAGATTGCGCGGCGTCACATCCAAAGCCACAAACTCCACCAGATTCACCCGATACCCGAAAATCCTCAGAATCTGCGCACGGAAACAGTCCGCCAGAAGGTCGGCCAGACGCTCCTTCAAAAGCCCCTGTCGGATCAACGGACGGAACACCGCCGGAGCCTGCATCTGCTTCTGGATAGCGTGTTGGCGGCAAGGAGCCGAGAGAATGTAGCGAGCCTTTTGCCGGCATGCCAACGCCAGCGCATCATCCGTCGCCGTGTCGCAAGCGTGCAGAGAGAAAACCGCATCCGGAGCAAAAGGCAACACCGCCTCCGCAATCCGGCACGCCAAGAACTCCACCTCACGCCCAAGTCCCAGCCGCTCCGCCATCTGCCGCACTTCCGCGATAAGCGACTCATTGCTGTCGATCCCGCAGACACGCAACCGATAGCCCCGAACCTGCACCAGCCACAGATAGGCCGAAAGCGTCAAATACGCCTTCCCGCACCCGCAATCCACAATCGAAAAAACATCCGACACCGCCTCCGGCAAAAGCGCCCCCAACTCCCGGAGAAACTGATTAATCTGGTCGTATTTCGCCCGCATCGAGGGCTTGATGCGCCCATCCGCGTCGCTGATTCCAAGAACCTTCAGCAGGGCAGAGGAGTCGAACTCCCCCAGCGGTTGGTGCTTCGCATGGTCGTGCGACAAATCGCGCGCGACGCCCCCGGAGGAAGCCCCCCGCGAGAGCAACACCTTCCCTTTTTTCGTCACCCGAATATGCAGGTCGCCCCCCGTCCCTAGCAGATGAAGTTCCCGCGCGCCCGGTTGGGACAGAATCTCTTCCAACCCGTCCGCGGCGGCTTGGGCGGAAAGGTTTTTGATCGAGACTTTGCCGCCGTCGACGGTCTCGAACTGGTAGCGATTCTCGTCGCGGATGCGGACGGGGCGGATGGAGACGCGGAAAGTTTTGCCCCCGTAGCGTAGAGTCTGGACAAGTTTGCGGAAGGTTTCGGACGCGACCGTGGCGCGGATTTCCGTGCAGAGGTTTTCTGGCAAGGCGGTACGGCTGGAGGTGGGCATGGGGCGCTCCTTGGGATTGGTTGCGGTGTCAGCGGCGGGGGCGTTTGACGCGATTGGAGGGGTTGGTTTTCCGCGGGATGTTTTCTGTCTTTCTTCCGGGGGTGTCGGGGCGCGGGCGCGGGCGGTATTGGAGGACGACGGGGGCGCCTTGGAGTCCGAATTGTTCGCGCAGGCGGGCGGTCAGGTGTGCGGTAAAGGATGGGGTTGCAAGTTTGGGGTCGTTGACGAAGAGTCGGATGCGGACGGGTGCTGTGCCGGCCTGTGTGGCGTAATAGATTTTGAGGCGTTTCCCGTTGCGGGAGGGGAGCACGGCGGTATCAAAGGCGCGAAGGATGGTGCGGTTGAGAAGGCCTGTGGGGAGTTGGCTCCGGGTCTGGGCGGCGACGGTGTCGATGAGGTCGATTGCTTGGCGGATGTTGAGTCCGGTCTTGGTTGAGGTAAAGAGGAGTGGGCTGTGGTTGAGGTAGGGGATGACGGTGCGGAAGGCTTGGGTGGCTTTGTCTTGGGGGATGCCTTGGGCTTCCATGAGATCCCATTTGTTGAGGATGAGGATGCAGGCTTTGTAGTCTTTGGCGATGAGCGAGGAGATGTATTTGTCTTGGGTGGTGGGGCCGATTTGGGCGTCCATGACGATAACGGCGACATCGCAGGCTTTGATGCTTTCTTCGGCGCGGAAGAGGGAGAAGCGTTCGACGGAGTTGTCTATTTTGTGGACATGGCGCATGCCGGCGGTGTCGATGAGGGTGTAGTGCCTGGCTTGGTCGCCCTCGCCGATGCTGAAGGGGACTTCGATGCTGTCGCGGGTGGTGCCGGCAATGTTGGAGACGATGACGCGGTCGCTGCCGAAGAGTTTGTTGATGAAGGAGGATTTGCCGGCATTGGGTCGACCGACGATGGCGACGCGCAGGGGTTTGTCTAAGGTGTCGTTGTCTGCGGGCGGGGGGAGTTTGGGGAGGAGTTCGTCCATGAGGGCGGAGACGCCGCGGCGGTGGACGGCGGAGATGGGGATGACGGGGAAGCCGAGGGGGGCGAATTCGTGGGCGTTGTGTTCGTGTTCGGGGAGGTCGCACTTGTTGGCGGCGAGGAAGCAAGGCAGGCCGGTGCGGTGAGCGAGGCGGGCCACTTCGCGGTCGGCTGGGTGGAGGCCGTGCTGGGCGTCGACAACTAATATGAGCGCGGCGGCGTCGGACAGGGCGAGGTCGACCTGGTCTCTGATTCCGGCCTCGATGGCATCCTCTTGGACGGCCTTGTCGTAGGCGGTGATGCCGCCGGTGTCTATCAGGGAGAAGGGGGCGGCGCCGGGCCAGGTGACTTCGCGTACGAGGCGGTCGCGGGTGACGCCGCTCTGGTCGTGGACGATGGCAACGCGCTGGCGGGCAATGGCGTTGAACAGGGCGGACTTGCCGACATTGGGCCGTCCGACGATGGCGACGGTGCGCTGTGTGGTGGTTGTCGTGTCCATAGACAAAAAAGGCCTCTCTTGCGAGAGGCCGAATGGCGGGAGGAACGGGGCTCGAACCCGCAACCACCGGATCGACAGTCCGGTGCGCTAACCAATTGCGCCACCCCCCCGGGTAACGAATTGCGTGTATGATACCATCTCCCTCGGAGCGATGCAAGCAAAAAAGCAGGGGGGCGGAAGGAAATTTCAAACCAGTCGTTTTACCCCCCAACCAGCAGGGCAATTCGCGGGCAGGAACGGGGGCGCAAGGTGGCAACCTTCGGGTGTCGGCGGTGCCTACGAAGTGCCCCGAAAGGTGGACACCCCCAAGTCAGATGGGAAGCACGGGGACGGCGTCGACCAAACGGCGCGTGTAAGGATGCCGAGGCGCGGCAAAGAGTTCCCTCGGCTCCCCCTGCTCAACAATCACCCCCCGCTCAATCACCGCCACCCGGTCGCACAGCGTCCGCACCACCGCAAGGTCGTGCGAAATCAACACAATCGCCAGCCCCAGACGCTCCCGCAACTCCGCCAAAAGGTTCAAGATGCGAGCCTGAACCGAGACATCCAACGCACTCACCGGCTCGTCCGCAATCAGCAACCGAGGGCTCAGCGCCAAACACCTCGCAATGCTCGCCCGCTGGCACTGCCCCCCGCTCAACTCCCTCGGATAGGCCTCCAGCACCCGCGACGGCAACCCCACCGCATCCAGCAACTCCCCCGTCCGGCTGGCAATCCCGTGCACCCGCTGAACCTCCTCAAGCGTCTGCCGGATGGTCATCCTCGGGTTCAGCGAACCCGCCGCATCCTGAAACACCATCTGTATGTGCCGCCGCGCCGAACGCGAACGCGCCAGCGCCACCCCCTCGAACCACACCTCCCCCGAAGTCGGCTTCAACAGCCCCGTCACAACCTTCGCGAAAGTCGACTTCCCGCAACCACTCTCGCCCACAATGCCCAATGTCCCGCCCTGCGGCACGGCAACCGACACATCCGTCAGAGCCTGGAAAACCGGAGAATACCGAAAGCAGAGATGGCGCGTCTCAAGCAGCATCTTTTCCCCCTCACGCACGGCAGCACCTCACCCCGCCCGTAAACACCGGCTCCGCCTCCCGGCAACACGAATCGGCCTCCGGACAACGCGGCCAAAAACCGCATCCCTGCGGATACGCCTCCGGCGAAGGAACCTCCCCAGGAATGTCCCTCAAACGCCGCCCCGGCGCATCCGAAAGCGTCGGAACCGCAGCCAAAAGCCCCCTCGTATAAGGGTGTCTGGGCGCACGGAGCGTTTCCCGCACCAACCCAGTCTCCACCACCTGCCCCGCGTACATCACCGCCATGCGCTGCATACTGCTCGCCACAACACCAAGATTGTGCGTAATCAGCAAGACAGCCATCCTCCGCTCCTCGGAAAGCGCACAAATCAACTCCAGCACCTGCTTCTGTATGGTCACATCCAACGCCGTCGTCGGCTCGTCCGCAACCAACAACCTAGGGTTCCCCGCAAGCGCCATCGCCAGCATCACACGCTGACATTGCCCCCCGCTCATCTGACAGGGATAGGAGCGGGTGATGCGCTCCACATCGGGCAGCCCGACAGCACGGAGAACATTCGGGATTTCACTTCTCGGGGCCACTTCGGCTATTTGGTCTCCGACCCGAAGGACGGGATTGAGGCTGGCGATTGGATCCTGGAAAACATAGGCGATGCCGCCTTTTCGCAGGGCCCGGCGGGCGTTGGAATCGTGGAGTATCTCTCGACCGTCGAAGCGGATTTGTCCGCAGCAAAGGGCCTTGTCGGTAGGCGGGAGCCGGGTGAGGCTGAGGGCGGTGAGGCTCTTGCCGCATCCGCTTTCGCCGACGAGTGCGAAGCGTTCGCCCGGGTTGATTTCGAGGTCGACACCGCGCACGGGGGTAAGGGTTTTGCCGGCGGTGGTGAAGGTAATGCGGAGGTCTTGGATCTGGAGCAGAGGGGGCATGGTTCAGAGGCGGGTAAGGTCGCGGTGGTTGCCGTCGTCGTGGGGGTTGATGTGGATCATCACATCGCCGACATGGGGGCAGGCGTCGAAGATGGTCTGCTTGACCTGGTCGGCGATGGCGTGGGCATTCCGGACGGTCATGTCGGGATCCATTTCGAGTTTGAGGTCGATAATGGCGTAGCGGCCGCTTTTGCGTCCTTTGATCTCGTGGACATGTTCGACGCCGGGGATTTGTCGGGCGAGCTGGGTGATGGTGTCGAGTTGGGAGGGGTCGATGGACTTGTCCATGAGTTCGTTCCAGGCTTGTCCGAAGCAGTCGAATCCGACTTTGAGGATCATCAGGGCGGAGAGGCCTGCGGCGAGGGGGTCGAGGCGTGGGAACCCGAGGGTTGCGGCGCCGACGCCGAGGAGGGTGGCTATGGAGGTGAGGGCGTCTTTGCGGTGGTCGGCGGCCTGTGCGGCTACTAAGGGGCTTTGGGTCTGGTGGGCGACGCGGTAGGTGGTTCGGGCGAGGAGTTCTTTGATGGCGATGGTCAGGGCGGCGACGGCGACGGCGATAGGTTGGGGGGCGGGGATGGTGTTGGCGGCGG
>JAXFQS010000149.1:0-9182 GCA_034178815.1 Kiritimatiellia bacterium
GAGCCCGTCGGCGAAGCCGAATCTCGACCTCAACCATGCGTGGGCGACGGCTCCTCTGCACTTCATTGCGCGGCGTCTGCTGGGGGTTTGCGCGGCCGTTCCCGGCTGGCGAAGCATTGAACTTCGCCCCTGCCTCGACGCCTTCCGCTTCCTCGATGCGCAGGTGCCGACCCCGTGCGGCCCCGTCCGTCTCACGCTCCGGAACCAGCGTCTGAGCCTCAACCTTCCCGTCCCGGCGACCCTTCATTGGCGCAGCAAGGTCTACGCCCTCGGCGCGGGCGAGCACGCGTTCGACTGATGCCTATCTCCGGCCTCCGCTCCAATCCACCTTCGCCCCCCGTTCGTGCGCTCCTTCCGAACCCGTTCCTGCCTACCCTCGGCACCCGTCTCCGGTGCAAAAAACGGCTCCCGCCCCAATGGGATCGAGAGCCGTCCGGAGGTGGGAAAGGGGATGCCTAGTACAGGATGATGCAGCACCCGCTCTTGCGCTTTTCGACCACGCAGGAGTAGGTGCCGTCCGCTTCGGCGACATTATACCGCACCGTGAAGCCGGGAATGCCCTTGCCGTCTTCGCCCGCATGCTCGAAGCACCCAGCCGTCTGCTTGACGGTCGAGCCCAGCCACACCCATCCGAAGGCGGTGTAGTCGCATTCGCCGATGGCGGATGCCAAGTAGATGGCCGAACCGTTGACCACCTCCAGGCTCGGGAGATTGTCGACCGTCTCGACCTGTTTCAGGCTACTTCCGGCGTTCTTGGTGCCGAAGATAGAGTTCTCAAGGCGTAGCGGATGGGCGGTCTGGGCTGCACGCATATAGATGTTGGCGGCGGCAACCGAACCCTTGATTGTCACGGGCGAATTCTCGGTCGAGAGGTAGAACTTCTCGAAGGTTTGGGAGGAAGGAAGGGTGACGGTGGATGCGATGGATGGCTCGATTCGGATGTTGCTGGAGGTGCCCGGGAGGGTGCCTGCTCCGATGGCGTCATTGAGCCACATGCCGGGGTCTGTCCAAAGCCCGTCGCCGCCCTTCCAGGTGTAAGTGGATTGGTCGGCGACTGTTTGAGAGGTGGCGGCAGTCTCGCGTACCCAGACGATGTCGTTGTAGGTTGTCGTGGCGCGGATGGCTAGGGTGTAGGTGCCGTCGTCGTCGGCGAAGCGGAGGGTTTCGGGCGTGCACTCGTCGTAACTCAACCCTGCCGGGGCGTTCTCCGAGAGTTTGACCAGAACCGGGAAGTTCGCCAGTTCGCTCGCGCCCGAATAGTCCGTGACGAAGATGGTGCTGCGGTAGGCGAAAAGAGCGGGGTTGATGGTTTCGGCGAGTGCCCCTGCGGCGAAGGCGAGGGTTGCGAGCGCGAGATGGATGGGACGGCGCACCCACCCCAAGCGGGCACGCAGATGAACATACTGCTTCATTCGAATCTCCATTTTTCGAGAGTCTGCACCGCCGCATCCTGTCCGACCCGAACCTGCCCTTCGACCGCGTTCGCGGGTAGCCACCACAACCAGGCATTGGTACGCACCAGCCGATTCAATTCCTGCCGTGCGATTGCAGGCCTCTACTGGTACCTTTGGGTCAATGCGGCTGGCACCTTATCTTCTCATACCTTACTCCCACCGTTTAACACACCTCCATCCCACAAGTCAAGACCAACCCCTCCGATACCCTCCGGGGAAACGCCGTCCCCGGCCGGGATGAGAGTTTGGACAGCCCCCGCATCCGGCGAAAGATTTGCCGCCACGGCCGTAAGATTGCGGCCCGTCGGGGGAATATCTAACGGAGCGGAAGGGGAAGGGCGTTTGGGCTCGCCACGCCGCTCCGTGTTGTTTCGGGCGTCGTGGCCGACGCCTCCGGTTCCGGACGAGCCTTGCCGTCCGGAACCGGCTTTCCCGCCCCCTCGGAACTGCTCATCGAAGCCCCCCGCCGCCCCCCGCACCAACGGCAGATGTCGACAGAAATTGCGCCGGGAAAACGGTTGGCGCCGCCGCATCGGGCGGCAACTGTTCCAAGGCGAAACAACCCACCCCCTTGCGGGCTTCGCGCCGCCCAAGCCCCCCGCCCCGCAACCTCCCGCCAAGACCCATCCCAGCCGCCCCACTGCGCGGCCGCACCCAATCCGCCCCATTCCCAGGAACACCTCTCTTGAAGGCCGTGGTGGAAATGGATGACAACTTATTTTAATAAAAAAAGTATTGCATCCCTAGGCGCGGGGTGGTAGAATAAAAAGCGTTGATGTGCGGCAGACCAGCCCGACAACTCCCCCGAACGGCCGGCGCGCATCAAGACGAAGCATAAGAGGAAAAACGATGAAACAAGTGACGATAGCCCAGATGCCCGAGACCTTGCCGCGCTACCGACTCGCTAAAACCTTGCGGTTCGAGTTGCGCCCTGTCGGACGATCGCTCGAAACCTTCCAGACGCTCTTCCTCCAAGGCGAAAAAGCGCGCGCCTGAGAGGTTTGCGAAGTAGCCAACATAGACGCGAAATAATCAATGAAGTTTTGATGGAGCACGCAGTGAGGTTCAGGGAAATATTTGACTGGATTGGAATGCAATCTACACTTGTCGTTTCCCTAATGGGATTGGCAACAGCCGTTCTCGTCGCGTGGGTCACTAGCGGATTAGAGCGGAATAGGGCACTGTCTGCTAAAAAGGCGGAAATCTTTGATTCGGCCTGTACCCAAGTCATCTGTTTAGCCTTCGCCTATCACGTTGTCCGGTCAATTATGGATGGGATTGTGCAGGAAAATGACGATTCAATAATGGATGCTAAGGTTCATGAGCTGCTCGTATGGTGTGAGGAAGTTGCTCGGATAAAAAAAACAGGGGATCGAGCCTTGTCTCGGGCGGCATTTTACATTGAGGGCTTCCCCAAACAGAGTACGGTTCACGATACTGTGGAATCGGAAGCTCGATTTATGAGAAGCCTAACGGAGTGGCAAAGCCTCCTTCAACGGGAGGGCACAGAAGAAGACCAGAGGAGGCGGAAGAGTTTGTTTCGGTCTGAGGTTGCTCGGGTTCTGCTCACTGTCAACAAAGAAATTGAGTATCTGACTGAGGTTGAAGAATATTTGCGGCGGGTTATGCAGTCAGACCGAGATATGAGACGCCTGTTTGCAACCTGTCGGCGGAAGAGTAGGCGGTGAGTTTTTCGTGTAGCATATTTTCCGACGGCAGGGGAAGCATAGGTGGCGCGTCTGGCCCGCGCCCCAGTTTCGGTTCCGTAGCGCGGGTGGTGGAGTCACTTCATTTTTTTGGTTGTGTAGTTGTCCATATGCTCCCCAATGAATCCGACAATCAGGCGCTTTGCTTCGTTGTCGATGGCAAAATGGATGCGCAACAACTTGCCCTTTTTCGTGCCATGTTTGATGTGTGCCCACATTTCCCAATCCTGACCTTCGAAACGGAAGTGCCGCTGAGCGGCCAAGGTTGAATCTTTCTTTGTCTGCTTCCCTTCGCCGTGGGCATACTCAAATTTGGACTTTTCCTTGAATGCCTTTTCCACATCTGCCCCAGATTGCTCAAAAAGAATGGGCCACAAAACCTCATTGAGGTCAGTCAGCATCTCAAGCGCCTGCCCGGGCAATTTGCTGCCCTTGCTCTTGGGAACCTGTTTCCAGGCTTCTTCGCTGAACGCACAATGGTTAAACGCCCCAGTCTCGGCATACTGCCGCAACTCGTCAAACGAATTGATATTCTTCCTCGGGCCTTTGGGGGCCGCGGAGGTCTGAGACCGCTTCTCTAAGGCGCAGTTCACGGATCGTAGCTGGTATACCTCTCGGGCGTGGACGTCAATCAATTCCTGCGTCTCTTTACCATGCTGCTCGGCCTGAAGTTCATTCTCCAAGCGAAGCGCGTCTGCCTGTTCCTCCAGCGCCCTGATTCGCTCAGACCCTTCCTTTGCTTCTAATGCGGCTTCGTCAAAGAGGCTGGACAACTCCTGATTCTCGTCCTTGAGTTTCTTGTTTTCGATGGACTGTGAAGTTTCGCGAGAACGGACCTCTTGATAGGCAGCCTCTAAATGCGCCATCTCCGACCGCATTCGTTTTTTCTCCCGGGCATGGGTGGCAACTAATTTCTTCTTCTCTTTACCATGCCGTTCGGCTTGTAGTTTATTCTCCTGTTGCAGCGTGTTCGTCTGTTTCTCCAGTGTTTTGACTCGATCAGACTGGTCCTTTGCATTCTGGACAGCAGCGTCATAGCGATGGAGCAACTCTTGATTTTTGCTTCTAAGTTTCTCGTTCTCAAGGGATTGTGCAACTTCGTGGGTGCGGGCGTCTTGAACAGCACCTCTCAGGCGACTCATCTCTGAACAAATTCGATCCACCTCCCGAGCATCAATCAATCCGATTCCAAGGTGTCTGGCGGCGGACAATGCCCCTCGTTCAAGGGGGAGAAAAACCGTATCCTTGGGGTGATACCGGAGAAATGCATCCTTGTTCTTCAACGCCTCCTCAAGTTTCCCGTTGATTTCGAGAGAGCGGTAAAGGGCGATGGCGTAGGCTTGACAGTTGAGGGACTTTTTCGGATTACAGGAGATGTCCGTGAAACAGTCGTACGAGGAAATCTGACGGGCCAGGTCTGGATTCTTCTTCAGGGCGCTGCAGTAAAGATAGTCGTAAAAGAGGCGTGTAGGCTCAAGGGGCCAGGCATGTGTGCCATAGCGAAACTCCTTGAGGGGCGAAGGCTCATGGGCTTTGACCGTTTGGCGCACCTTTCGGGGCTCCTCGGAGAAGAGTTCGGGGAACGGACCTGCCCCATCCTGAAAAACCTTGCAGGCTTGGAAAACCGACTCAACGCAACAGAAGACCCCCTTTCGGTTCGTGGTCCCGAGAAGAAAGGGGGATAGTTGTTTACCGAGTCGTTCCGGCGCCTTGGTAGATGCCTCCAACAGGCGACGTCCTGGATAACGGGCAAGGAATGCTTCGTGCAGCGCACGGATATTCTTTTGTGTCTGGGACACGGCAAGCCCTGGAGTCCATTTGAACTCAGTCTCAATGGTCTCAACGCCGATGGCACCGGACAGTGGAACGAAAACAGGGCGAATGGCCATAGAGCAGGTGTTCCTTTCAATTAAAATCGCCAGGAGTTATCTTCACTTGGGGAAGCTGGATTTCGGGGCATTCCAAACGGAGCATACCGCATGCCCTGCGCGAGTCGTCGGCAGACTCGAAAACAAGACCTCGTATTAGGTCAAGCCCAATTTTCCCAGGATACAGCACTTCAGCTTGGGGAGAGGTCGGGCGGTTTTTCGGTGTTGCGTCTGTTCTGGTAATGGAACATTTACCGTCGAAGACTTCAGGGGCAAAGAGCTTTTTCAAGCCTTCAATTCCGCCCCCCGTTCCGTGCCGCCTGACCTCCGTGGCAGCAGCGTTTGCGATAGTAAAGAGGACATTTGCATGCTGAAGGCAGACCGGGTCAATCTCAAGGATGCACCACGGAGCGGCGCTTGGAACCTTCCTCTTGAATACGTGGAAAAGAGAGGCGTTAATGCACTGGATAGAGAGGTTGATGCAGTCGGTTCTGCCGTCATAACGATCACCGTCGTTCCATGCGATGTAGTCTAGGATGCCTTCGCTCTCGTGATCTTTGGCGTATTCGATGATTTGCTTTCTGGGCCAAAGACCATAGAGATTGTAAATCCCGCAAAGATTCATCAGAGGCGTGAAGTGGACAAGTCGCTCGATGCCTCTCTCTTGGGCGAAGGTGGCGATGGCTTGAGCGTCTCTACTGGGGTCAGACATGGCAGTGCACCAAAAGGTTTGGATCGATTTCTTTGATGAGGGGCGATGGATCTCCGGGACAGATGATTGTAAGAGTTTTGCAGGCCCGCGTCATAGCGACATAGAGGAGTTTACGAAACTTGGAGTAGTCTGTGTCCTTGTCTTGCCATCTAGGAAAGGTTCCGTCGCAAAGTCTCCAAAGGATGACATGGTCAAACTGCAGTCCCTTGAGTTTATGCAAAGTTCGGATATAGATTAGGGGACTGCCATTTTCTCCTGGTTTTGCTCGGCAAAGGCCGGGATTGATTGTTTCGAAGCCCTGGGCGCCGAGTTTCTCAAGCAACACCTTCCTGAGCCGGTTCGAAGTGACACCGATGGCACAGGTCTCGCTCGCTGGGATGTCCTGAAGGACGTGTAGGAGTTCGGCCCATGCTTGGATCTCCGAACCGCAGACAAGGCGTGGTTGCGGGCCTTCGCGTGTGGGCAGTTCTGAGGCGACCAAATCGGACTGATCGGGTTCTTGCGCGAGCAGAGATTGGGCGGCGCGGGCGATTTGCACGGTATTCCGGTAGTTGTGTTTGAATTCGTAGGTCCTGCCGACGACAGCAAGACCAGCCTCTTTCCAGGAAGTGCCACTCTCGTAGATGCATTGTCCGGAATCTGCGAAGAGAGAGATGCTCTTTTCCTCCGGAGCCTTTCCTTTGGCGAGCCGCGCAATCAGACGGAGGCGCGCCAAGGTGAAGTCTTGCGCCTCGTCAACGATGATGTGGTCGAACTGTTCTGCCTCACTGAGCGGTTTTTCATCCAGTGACTCAAGGGCTCTGAGTACGCGGTCACGGAATGTTTCTAGGCCTCTGCGCGCGAGTTCTTCGTCGAGAGCCAGTTTGAGTTTCCAGAGAAGGCGACGATCCGTTTCTTTCAAGCGGTCTGCCGTACCCCGACCCTTTCGCCTGGCCTGAATGTAGTCTTCTACCGTGGCGATGCATTGCCCCTTGATCCATTCATACTCGTCGAAATAGAAGTCGTCGGATTTGCTCAGGATGGCCGGGTTCCCTAGGATCCCGGAGAAGGCTTTAGTTTTGGCGCTGCTCAGACACTCTTTCTCCACGGTGGTGTCGGTCAATGCTCGCCGCGGATTCAGTCCTCTTGCCTTGAGGAAGTTGTAGCACCAGCTGTCGATGTTGGTGACCTGAACCGGTATGTTTTTGTGTTTGAAGTGTTCGGCTACTTCGTCTCGCAAACTCGTGTCAAAGGTAAAAAAGCCGATACGGTCGCCCTTGGATACCTCATCTAGCGCCAACTGCGCCTGGCTGACGCCGCCGCTGCGTCCTGTGGCCATGCTGTAGAGGTGGCAGGCCCGATGAACGGCGACCAGGGTTTTGCCCGATCCTGCACTACCTTTGACAAGGATCGGCCTACGGACCTCTAGCTTATAGACATTTTTCTGCTCGCCGATGAGAGCGCTTGCTTCTGGTAGAATCATAGGAGGAAGAGGGGGCGATTCTTTTGCATATATCCGAGCGTGTTTTTGCTAGGTCTAGACCCATAAAGTGAGTATACACTTAGCACCACCCCGCGCACAAGACAAAACGCATAATACCGAAAAAAAGGTGGATGGGGCAGTTCGGGGCGAGTTGAGCGAGAATGCGCACGACAGGCGAGACAGTGAGCGGCTCTAATCTCGGCAAGAGAGTGCCGGACGCATCGAGTGGAAGACGAGGCTGGACGGGAAGGTTCCGGGATGGCAAGCCGAATGGATGCGCGGCGGAGTCGGTGTGCTCGACCTCCAAGTTGCCCTGCTCACTCGAAAAAACCGCATCAAGACTGGCGGGGACCGCGCAAGGTTCGGGCGTGCCGGTGCGTCCAAGGAGAAGACCACTGGACCGGGCAGGTAATGGCCAGTTCTGACAAGTAGCCCGCCCTCTCAATTTCTACTCTCGTAGATTTGGGGATGAACTGACATGCTTCTTCAAGAGGTGGCAGTCAAGTCCGTTTCGGATTGGGGGTGTTCGGCGCTTGGGGTGATGGGCGGGGCGACTTGGTCTTCGTAAAGGGGCAACCGCGTGGGCGGCTGGGGGGTGACAGGGGCTTGGGGAATATAGTAGACTGGACACCGTTGGATAGGGCGGGCGCGTGGGTTTGGGTTTTTCCCGTAGCACTCCTTTCGGGGCGCTAACGGAATCCAAATGGTTGCGGGCTATCCTGTGGGGCGTTTCGAAGGCGGCTTATTTCAACAACAAGGGCTACAGTTATCCGCTCGGCTACGACTTCTTCGACAACCCGCGGGACTTGCAGAACCTCTCCAATGGCCGCACCTTCACGGACTATTCGGTTCGGACTTCGGACAATCTCGACACCTACGGGGACGGCATCGCGCAACTGACCGCGGAGCGTCGGCGCGAGGAGTATGTCCACGATGGCGATTTCCTCTCGGATCAGTATGACACGGTCGTGGCCGCCAACGCCCGGCTGGAAGATATCGAGGTCGTCTACGGACTGCTGGGGTACAACACCAAACTGTGCGCCTGCAATGGTCGCCTCTGGCCTCAGCGTGTGCAACGCGAGAAGGATCTGATCACCGTGCAGCTCTTCAACTGGGGCGAAACCTACACGCGCTGCATCAAACTCGAGCTCAGCCAGAGGGGCAGTGATATTGTCGCGCGGGCGGGCGGCTCACCCTTCTAGGCGGCACGGTCAATGCGTTGGGGGGGGGCCTGCACGGCCGATGCGCTGGGGGTGGTGACCTGCACGGCCGATGCGGCGATTGCGCTTGCCCCGGGGGCTCGTCTGGCGTTGCAGAAACTCGCCCTTTCCGACACGGCCGCGCTCACCCTGTCTGGTTCCGGCGCCCTCACCGTCGCCCAACGCCTGAGCCTCGAAGATCTCGCCCGTTTGACCTTCGACGGTGCCCCCGCCGCCCAGACTCCGTCCGGCCGAATCACCCCGAGGCGTACCACGCTGCTCTACCTCTTCTAACCCGCCTGCCGCCCTCCCAGATGCTATGCCCGCCCGCCACAGTCGGACGCGAAGGCGGAGCGGCGGGGCACCTCTGTTGCGCCGTTGGCGCCGAATCCAGGTGGCTGGCTGTCGGATTCATCGGGGTGCGCGGGCGGCTCTTGCCCACCCGCAGCTGTGCGCGCGTCCATTCGCCTGGTGTTCGCCGCCCTGCCGGACAAGGATCGGCTTCCGGCTATTCGAACCGTTCGCTGGCCAATCCGCCGGGCGTGCTGGAGGGGCTGAGTTGGCGTTTGTTTCGGGGCGCGGCGGGAGGTAGATGGGATGGGGAGTGGCGCTCGGGAATGAATTGGTTGGGAAGGTTGGCACTTTTGGCTTGACGGGGTGGGTAGGTTTTGGCATACTTCCTTCACGCCTTTCTGGTGGGCTTCCGGAGCGGTCAAACGGGGCAGACTGTAAATCTGCTGGCTCACGCCTTCTTTGGTTCGAATCCAAGGCCCACCACCAT
>JAXFQS010000150.1:0-8772 GCA_034178815.1 Kiritimatiellia bacterium
CGCCCAAAAACTCAAAGTCACCCTCCCCCAACTACAAGTCATCCAGTCGCAACTCAAAGAACTCAACCCCACGCCAGGCTACTCATTCGCCCCGCCGCGCCAAGCCGAATATGTCACTCCTGAACTCGCCATTCGCCCCAAAGGCGACAAGTTCGAGGTCATTCTCAACAACTCCGACCTCCCCGTCATCCACATCAGCGAGCGCTACCGGCAGATGCTCGCTGACCCCAAACTTACCGCCAAAGACAAAAGCTACATTCGCGAGCGTATCCGCGCCGGACTTGCCCTCATCCAGAACATCGAACGCCGCCAGCAGACCATCCGTAACATCGCCACCGCCATCGCCAACGCACAGGCCTCCTACTTCAAGGGCGGCGAACTCAAACCATTGACCATGCAGGACATCGCCGATCAAGTAGGCGTCCACGAAACCACGGTCAGCCGAACCGTCAACGGCAAATACGCCAGTACTCCGCGCGGCCTGATGGAACTGCGCAAGTTCTTCCCAAGAGGCTTCGCCGCCACCCAAAATGGCACCATTATCGTGACCGACAAAGTCAGAGACGCACTCAAAGAACTGGTTGACAAAGAAGCCCCAAGCGCCCCACTCTCCGACCAAACCCTGGTCAAACTACTCCAAGACAAAGGCTACACCATCGCCCGACGAACCGTTGCCAAATACCGTGACCAGCTCGGCATCCCCGCCTCCAAAGACCGCAAAAAAATCTGACCACCGGAAGGATCCCCTATGAACCCCATCAAACTAGGCGTCAATATCGACCACGCAGCAACCCTTCGTCAAGCACGAGGCACCACCTACCCCGACTTGACCCGTATGGCACAACTCTGCGAGCAGGCTGGCGCAGATGGCATCACCATCCACCTCCGCGAAGACAGACGCCATATCCAGGATGCTGATGTGACTAACCTCCGCCGCACCATCCGCACAAGACTCAACCTCGAAATGGCCAATGCACCGGACGTCGTCCAAATCGCCCTCGATACCATTCCCGACGAAATCTGCATGGTTCCCGAACGCCGCCAAGAACTCACCACAGAAGCTGGCTTGGATGCCGCCGGACAGTTCGATGCGCTCCAGCCAACGGTTCGATCTCTCAAGGAGCAAGGCATACATGTCAGCCTCTTCATAGACCCCGATCCAGACCAAATTCGCGCGGCAGCGAAACTCGGCGCTGAGCACATCGAACTCCACACCGGAGCCTACGCCCGGGGCCAGGCAAATGAACTCCAACGCCTCTTTTCCGCCGCCGAACTCGCCTCATCACTAGGTCTCCGCGTCAATGCCGGACACGGACTCGACTATGAAAATGTCAAGCCCCTTCTCCAGATGCCGGCGCTCGACACCCTAAACATCGGGCACAGCATCATCTGCCGCGCAGTCGAGGTTGGGCTCGCTCAGGCCGTACGCGAGATGGTCGCCATTCTCCGCCTTTCCGTATGAACCAGACAATCGAATCGGCCCTTCGTGATTTGGCCTCGGTTATGGCCAAATTGCGCGCCCCAAATGATATCCACGGGCTCTTTTTCGACCTGCTGACCCCAACCGAGCGACAGGCCCTGGCCCTGCGTTGGCTCATCTGCCAGCGCCTTGTAGAAGGGGTTCCCCAACGAGCAATTGCCCAAGAGTTCCGCGTTAGTCTCTGCAAGATCACCCGTGGCTCAAGTGAACTGCGCCGAGATGGCTCAGTCGCGCGCCGTATCCTAGAAGCCAGAAAAGCCCCTCCCCGCACATGAAAATAGCCATTTGCTATCCGCCGATGCCCAGCGAATGTGGCGTCCCGTTGCTCTCGCAGAACCGCCAGTTTCAATGGTTCGCTCAGCCGACTTACATCTACCCTGTAGTGCCTGCCCAGGCGGCGACGATGCTCAAGAATGCCGGCCATGAAGTCGTTTGGCTTGATGGAATCGCTTCTGAGTGGACCCCCGAGCACTTTGAGCAAGAGCTCGTCCAAACCAAGCCTGACCTCATCTTCGCTGAAACTAAGACTCCGGTTGTCAAGCGCCACTGGTCTTGGTTCATCCGCTGCCGCCAACTTTTCCCCAGTGCTCGGCTTGTTATTGCCGGAGACCATGTCACGGCGCTCCCCGCAGAAACAATGGAATTGGCCCCCGTCGACTATGTACTCACGGGCGGGGACTACGATTTTCTGCTCTGCAACCTAGTACGCCATTTGACCCAATCGGAGCCGCTTGAACCGGGAATTTGGCACCGGGAAGGCGGCACAATCGCCAATACGGGCGCCTTCAAACTTGACCACGATTTGGACTCGATTCCCTTTATCGACCGGGATCTGACCCAGTGGAGGCTCTATGCCTTCAAAAACGGGAATTTCCGCAAGACGCCGGGCTCCTATCTGATGTCAGGTCGCGATTGTTGGCACGGCAGGTGTACCTTCTGCAGTTGGACGACGCTCTACCCGACCTACCGCCGACGCTCTCCTGAACGGGTGGTGGAGGAAATCGGTGAATTGATTGAGCGCTATGGCATCCGGGAGATTATGGACGATACGGGAAGTCTTCCGACTGGTGCGTGGTTAACCCGTTTCTGCAATTTGATGATTGAGCGGGGCTATAACAAGCGGGTAGCGCTCGACTGCAACTTGCGTTTTGGCGCCGTCGATGCGAAGACCTACCGTTTGATGAAGCAAGCGGGCTTCCGGCTCGTGCTGTTTGGAGTGGAGTCGGCGAACCAATCCACGCTGGACCGTCTTTGCAAGGCTTTGACGCTTCAGCAGATTGAGGAGGGGGCAAAATGGGCATCCAAGGCGGGGCTGGATGTGCATGTGACCATCATGTTCGGCTATCCGTGGGAGACCGAGCAGGATATGGCTCGAACTATCCAACTGGCGCGAAGGCTCTTGCGCAAGGGATATGCCTACACGCTCCAAGTGACGCTCACCGTGCCCTATCCGGGAACGCCGCTCTTCAAGGAACTTGAAGCCAATGGCGGTCTCTTGACCAAGGACTGGGACCACTACGATATGAGGATGAATGTGATGCGCGGGGCTGTGCCGGAAGCCTCCGTAAAGGCGGCTATCCGAAAGGTGTATGGTGCGTATCTCCATCCCGAAACCCTGTTGCGCCGGCTGCTGACGACTCGCCATCCGATGGATGATTTCCGCTTCTACTGGCGCGGGTTTCGCTCGCTTATCGGACACTTGAGGGATTTCAAATCGTGATGTTTATTGTCCTATTGCTTTTGGCAAGCGGGCTGGTCGCGTCGCTTGTATGGGGTTTCAATCTTTCCTCCCGACTCGTTGCAACCACTGCCGAGAAAGCCGTATTGGAGGAGCGCCTAACCACGATGCAACAGCGTCTTGCGGACGATACCACCAAGCAGAGGCTGGAACTCGAAAAGATGGCCAATGACCTGCTTGAGGCGAAGACGGAACAGTTTGCGAAAGTAGCGAAATCCGATTTGTCGCGTCTCCTCGAACCGTTGGGCAAGGAAATCGATTCTTTCCGGAAACTGACGACGGAGCAACAGCAGAAAGCGGTGCTGCAATACACTCGTTTCGAAGAGCAACTGAAGTTAATGGTCTTGACGGGGCAAACAATCGGGCATCAGGCGGAAACCCTTGCCGAGGCACTCAAGACCAAGAGCAAAACCCAGGGGCGTTGGGGCGAGATTGTTTTGGAGCGGCTTCTTGAACTCTCCGGTTTGACGAAAGGGGTTGGCTTCGAGATGGAGGTGGAGCTGCAAGACCGGAAAGGGAATAAAATCACGAGGGAAGACGATAACCGGAAACTGCGTCCGGACGCGGTCGTCTATCTCCCCGAAGAGAAGTGTATCGTTATCGATGCGAAGGTCTCCTTGACGGCTTATGTCAACGCCATTGAACAAAACGATCCAGCTCTTCTCAAAGCGCATGTTGCGTCTGTCAAGAAACACATTGACGAGTTGTCCGAGAAGCACTACGAACGCGCCGTCGGCTCGCTCGACTTTGTTCTGATGTTCACGCCAAATGAAGCGGCTTATGCCGCCGCCCTTGCTCAGGATTCTTCACTGTGGGAGTATGCCTACCAAAAGAAAGTGCTGCTGGTTGCCCCCTGCACCTTGATGGTCGCCCTTCGGATTGCCGCCAATCTTCGTACGCTGGAGGTTCGTACCAAATACGCCGACAGGTTGGCAGATGTTGGTGGCAAACTTTACAATAAATTGGCCACATTCGTTGATACCTTGTCCTCTGTCCGCAAGCACCTCGAGAACCTCAACACCGCCTTGTCTAAGGCAGAAAGTCAACTCTCCACGGGCCGCGGAAACGCGATTCGGCTGGCTGACGAGTTGCGCCACCTAGGAGCGGAAACAACAAAAGAACTTTCTCCCGAACTGGTTGATTCCGCCCTGAACGAATTGCCTGACCAAGACGCCCCAGATTCCCAGCCATGATCTACCTCAACTACCCATTCCGCGAATCGGATGTGCGCCGCCTGCGCATCGGCGACGCGGTTGCCATCAGCGGCAGCCTCTGCACTGGTCGCGACCGCCTCCACCAGCACCTCCACGAAGGCGGAAAATTGCCTTTATCCCTGCGCGATGGCGCACTCTACCACTGTGGGCCCGTGTCCGTCAGGCAAGGCGGAGAATGGAAAATCGTCGCGGCGGGGCCAACCACCTCCTCCCGCGAAGAGCCCTACGAAGCCGATGTGATTGCCCGCGAAGGAATCCGCGTTCTGCTGGGCAAAGGCGGCATGGGAAGCCGAACCCTTGCGGCCTGCCAAAAGTACGGTTGCGTCTACCTCCAGACAACGGGAGGAGCCGCCGCCTTACTGGCAGACTGCATCGTTCGCGTGCGGAATGTCCACTTTCTCGAAGCCTTCGGCCCGGCCGAGGCCATGTGGGAACTTGAGGTCAAAGACTTGCCCGCCATCGTCGGGATGGATACCCACGGCAACACCCTTTTCGGGCAGGTTCGTGAACGCTCGACTGCCCGCCTTCAGCAACTTTTAGGAGAATAGACTCAATGGAAATATTCCGCGAACCCCAGGTGCTCCAACACTTCGCCCTCGCCCAAAGAGCGGCTGGTAAGACCATCGGTCTCATTCCAACTATGGGCTTCCTCCATGAAGGACACCTCTCCCTGATTAGGGAAGCAAGAAAACGTGCCGATATCGTCATCGTCTCCATCTTCGTGAACCCCATCCAATTCGCCCCGAACGAAGACTTCGCCAGTTATCCCCGCGACGAAATCCGCGACCTCGAACTCTGCCGTCAGGAAGGCGCCGATGCAGTCTTCCTCCCTACTCCTGAGACGATGTACGCCCCTGACGCCTCCATCACTATCTGCGAAAATACCCTTTCAAGATCCCTCTGCGGAATCCGCCGCCCAACCCACTTCCAGGGCGTCTGCACAGTCGTCGCCAAACTCTTTAACCTCGCCAGTCCCACCCTCGCCGTCTTCGGACAGAAGGACTTCCAGCAGGCCGCAATCATCAAACGAATGGTGAGAGACCTCAACTTCCCTGTCGAAATCCTCGTGGCCCCCATCGTGCGTGAAGGAGACGGCTTAGCCAAGTCCTCTCGCAATGTCTACCTCAACCAGCAGGAACGCCAGAATGCCCTCGGACTAAGCCGGGCCCTTGCTCTCGCCCAAGCTATGGTGGATAGTGGTGAACGCGAAGTTCCCATTCTTCGGAACGCCTTGAGCAGACTGCTTAAAGAACATCACCTCCAGCCCGACTACATTGAGTTCGTCGATGAAGACTCCTTGCAACCCAAACAGACCATCGATGCCCAAACCCATGTGGTGCTCGCGGCATTCTGCGGGAAAACACGATTGATTGATAATGCCGCATTGACTGTTCACTAACGGAGAAATAACCTATGCTCAACAGAAGAGAATTCATTGCCACAGTCTCCGCAGCAGGTGCAACTTCGCTTGGCATCGCCGATGATACGAATGGCGAGATATCCGAAGTAGTGGCCGTCCGCAACGGCACTCCTGTCGAAATGTTTCGCAAGGGCATTGCCCGCCTCGGAGGAATGAAAGCATTCGTCAAGCCTGGGCAACGCGTTGTTGTCAAACCCAATGCAGCCTGGGACAGGACACCTGAAGAAGCCGCCAATACCAACCCCGACTTGGTCGGAGAGATTGTTCGACAAGCCCTTGAAGCCGGTGCTGCGCAGGTGCTTGTCTTCGACCATACCTGCAACTCCGAGCGCAATGCCTATGCCCGAAGCGGTATCGAAGCCGCCGTCAAGGTTGCCGGAGGAAAGATGATTTCAGGCGCAGATGAGGCGGACTATGTCGAAAGGGACTGCTCAAAAGCCATTCGCCTCAAGCACGCCAAAATCCACAAAGCTATCCTAGAAGCGGATGTCTTCATTAATGTCCCAGTCCTGAAAAACCACGGGGGAACGAAAATGACTTCTGCCATGAAAAACTCTATGGGGTGGATTTGGGATCGGCAGTATATGCACAAGAACGACTTGCCGCAATGCATCGCTGACTTGATCCTTTACCGCAAGCCGGACCTCAATGTCGTCGACGCCTACCGTATTATGATATCCAACGGCCCCCGTGGCATCAGCAAGGCAGATGTCCGGATGCCAAAGTACCAGCTTCTTTCCAAGGACATTGTGGCCATCGACGCGCAAGCGCTGAAGCTGCTACGCTACAAGCCCGAGGACATTCACTATCTGCAGAAGGGCGAGCGTCTCGGACTTGGCAATGCAAACGAAAGTAAGATTCGCGTGACTCGCATTGACGCCTAACCCAACTGGAGACAACCGCATTTATGAGCAACCGCTGGGTGACTTGGCGCTTGGGGCGGCGACTCCTAGCAATACTCTCCGCCGTAGGTATTGCTGGTTCCTTTTGGGGGCTCTGGCCGCTACTGCCGCCCCAAGTTGCCCCCGCAGTCGAGGCCTTGCGACTTGGGGTGCTCTCGGGGCTTTTCTCAACGCTCTTTCTAGTGGTTGGGACACTGCTCTTCGGGCGTATCTATTGTGCCGCGATCTGTCCTCTTGGGGTTCTGCAAGATTGCCTGCCCGGCGGACAGGCGCGCGGACTGAAATACCCCTTTCGATTCGCCCTGCTTGGCGTATGGGCTGGCTCAATTCTACTCGGCGACTTTCTCGCCATACGCTATCTCGACCCATATAGTCTGTTCGGGGCGATTGTGGCAGGAAGCCTCTTGCCGTTTGGCGCAATTTTAACGCTATCCTTAACGCTCGGGGGACGCTTTTGGTGTCGGGAACTCTGCCCCATCGGAGCCGGGCTGGAGTTGTTGAGCCGCCATTCATTTCTTCGCTTGTCTATTGACCAATCCCGTTGTATCTCTTGCGGAGCATGCGCCAAAGTCTGTTCAGGCGGCTGCATTGATCCCCGGTCAAAAACCATTGACTCTGGGCGTTGCATCCGCTGCATGAATTGCCTTTCTGCGTGTCGACTAGGTGCCATCACCTGGCACTCAAGCAAGTATACCAACGCATCTAGAAAGTCCATTGTCGAAAGACGAAACTTCTTGAAGGTGCTGACCTTTGCCGCGGGCGGAACCACTTTGGGCGGTCTCCAACTTTACGCACACGGCCGCAAGCACGACCTCATTGCGCCACCAGGCGCCGGCAGTCTATCCCAATTTCTCTCTCGCTGCACAGGGTGCGGGCTCTGCATCAGAAATTGCGAAGGGGGCGTGCTAACCTTTCGCAACGGCGTGGCAGCACTAGACTTCGACAAGGGAATGTGCGAATTTTCCTGCGCCAACTGCTCAAACATCTGTCCAACCGGCGCTCTCAAACCATTGAATCTGGCGGTCAAACGCCGCACGGCCATCGGCAGAGCCCGATTCTTCCCTACCCGCTGTGTCGCGATTCAGGACGGAACAGACTGCGGCGCCTGCGCAGAGCATTGTCCAACCGGAGCCCTGCGCATGATTCCAGACGCAAACAGTCGACGCATCCCCCATCTCGAAGCAGCCCTGTGTATCGGTTGCGGGAACTGCGAGCACCCCTGCCCCGTCCGACCAGAACGCGCTATCGTGGTTGAAGCCATTGAGACCCAAACGCTTGCCGCCGATCCCGAGGCTTGGTTTCGGGCACGGCCTCCAAGTGAACCTGAAGGTGCCGCAGCTGACCAAAGCACCAGTGAAGGCGAATGGTTGCTCTGAACCGCGCAACCGTACCGAAGAACAGGAACCCCTTCCCCTTATATGAATAGTGCAACTCTGTTGTACACATTCCATCCCCCTGTAGATTCTCATCAACCCTTACCCCCTAAAGGTTGCTAGCGAATTCCCCTAGAGGTGGCAGCCCACACCTTCCAAACTAGCCAACCTTATCCACCCATTGATTGATAAGATAGGCTGACACCAGCAGAAGCCAGGATTCGCGCGGCGATGGACTCCTTCTGGTTGGCGAGTCTCTGCGCCTCCCGCTCGTCGTAGCGCCCCTTCTGATAGGCCTTCATGCCGACACGCTCGGACAGGCTCAGGATGCGCTTCTTCTGCTCCTTGTCTGTAGCCGCCCGAATGTACGCACGGTCATTTACCGTGTTCTCGTCAATCTCTCGCTTCAGCGAACGGTTGATTTCCTCCAGCACCTCATCGCTCCGCCTGCTGACTTCCTCAGCATTCCCGGGGTCGAGATTCAGATTGGCTAGGTCAACCTTGATTTTCTCCACGCCATACGCCTTACCCTTGCGCCGCTCATTCGCGATAACCGCAACAACAAGGTCTTCCGTCGCGTACTTCTTCTGAACTTTGACAGACCCTCGAAGATTTTCCTCTCCACCTGCAGGATTTTGGTTGACT
>JAXFQS010000158.1:0-2384 GCA_034178815.1 Kiritimatiellia bacterium
ACCGCCTCGCACAAAACCGCCGGCCGCACATCTTCCTGAGGAAGAACCCTATCCAAAGCCTTCTCGATAACTTCCTTGCGATTAGCCAAGAACCGCTTCAAATCAAACCGGCTCATGCCCGACCTCCCTTGACACGCAAAATCAACGAAGCAGCAATCCCTGCACCAAAACCATTGTCAATGTTAACCACCGTAATCCCCGCTGCACAACTGTTCAACATAGCCAGCAGTGCCGTCACACCTTGGAAGGCCGAACCATATCCGATACTTGTCGGAACCGCAATCAAAGGCACGCGAGTCAGCCCCCCCACAACCGATGGAAGCGCCCCTTCCATACCGGCCACCACAATCAACACCTCGGCATCCAAGACCGCATCCAGTTGGGCAAAAAGACGATGAATCCCAGCCACGCCAATATCATAATGTCGGGAAACCTCGCACCCTGCCCGTTCTGCCGAAATCGCAGCCTCCTCGGCAACGCGCACATCAGAAGTGCCCGCAGCCAATACCGCCACTCGCCCTAACTTTTCCGGCAAAGGCGCGACATCAACCGTCACGATTCCCGCCAACTCGTGATAGATGGCACCGGGCAGTTCCCTAAGTAACTCGTGGGCTTGAGCAGGTACAAGGCGGGTAACCATTGCGTTCTGCCCGTGGGCATTCAAGGTCTGCACGGCTTCGCAGATCTGAGGTATGGTCTTGCCCGCCCCGAAGACGGCTTCCGGCAAACCTCTCCGGGCTAGACGCTGCAAATCAATGTTCACCTCTCCAGGCATAAAACCTACTCGACCTTACGATACGCCGCAACTGCTTGCTTAAATGGTTCGCTCTGCGCGTACCCGCAAGACTTGAACTCGGGACAAAACCCCCGGTAGACACATTCGGGGACGCAACAGGCGGCGACTTCTGGGTCTGTCTGGCGCAGTGCCTCGACAACCAATCGCCACGCCTGGCGTGTTTCGGGGGAGGCTTGGGCGCAAAGGCGTTTGCGCGAAATGGTCATAAGGGTCTGGGCGTTGACGATGCACTCGTGGTCGACGACTGCGGCTTGGGGCATCTCGTCGCGGTTGACACCGGTCCGATCTGTCCGTTGGGTGCTGACGAAGTGTTCGATACCTACCTTGTGGCGGACGATATGGACGCTGACCCAGTATTTGAGATTGATCCATTTCCAGCGGAAAAGCAGTTGGCGGATGGGGGAATGCTCTGCCAGAAGAATGCGCCGTTTCCATTTGGAACTAGGCTCTTTGTCGCCGGCCTCTCGGCGGATTGTTGTACGCGCGGCATCCGCGACCTGACGCCACGAGGTGAGGCGTTGGAAGAAAAGAAGTTGCGGCTCGCTCATGCTTTTTCGGGCTCCTTATTGAAGAAGGCCTTGCCAGCCAGCAAACAAAGCCAGACCGCCGTTGCCAAGAGGAAAAGGGTTGTGATTGTAAGCGGATAGTCGCGGGCTTGCCACTTTTCCAGGAGGAGGGTGACCAATGCCGATGCGCTGACCAGTAGCATGAAGGTCATTCCAGCCAAGGGCCAAAGGTAGGAGCGCCCGGCGCGTCTGAGCACGAGGGTGGCCACCATCAAGGTTAGGGCCGCCAGCAACTGATTCGTCGCCCCGAAGACCGGCCAGATTTTGTCAGCCGCCCCCGTAAAGCAAAAGACCGAAACGATAGCAATGACTACAACCGTTGCGGGTATAGGTTTTGTCAGAACTGATACGCACGAAGGGGAGACCATCCTACCTTCTCGCTGCCACAATTCACACCAAAGAAATCGCGTAAGGCGCGCGCCCGTGTCCAAGGAGGTCATAATGAACGCCGAAATCGCCAGCGAGATGAATGTCGCGCCAGTCTCTTGCGGCAATCCCAAGTGCTGGGCAAACGAGGCAATGCCGGAGGCGAAAGCCTGCACGGGATTGCCTGCCGCTTGACGATAGGTCTCAGGCGCCAAGTAGGCGACGCTGATTACGGCTATCACAGCCAGCACGCCTTCGACCAACATAGCACCGTATGCCACGGGGCGAATGTGCCTCTCGTTTGACAACTGTTTCGCCGAGGTTCCCGAGGCAACCAGCGCGTGGAAACCCGAACAAGCCCCACACGCAATCGTCACAAAGAGTAGCGGAAACGCCTGGACAAAACCCTTGCCCAGAGACATTCCCTCCGGCACCGGGAGCAACCGGATTGTCGGCGAGCAAACGAACACCCCTAGGAGACCGACCAGAACCATCGCATAAAGCAAGTAGGCATTCAAGTAGTCTCTCGGCTGAAGCATCTGCCAGACTGGGATGACCGACGCCACGGCGGCATAAAGCAGCAGCACCGCAAGCCAGACTTTAATGACAGCGGGTTCGCTCCATCCCAGCAAAGCGACCAAATCGAGCGGGAAACA
>JAXFQS010000165.1:0-27662 GCA_034178815.1 Kiritimatiellia bacterium
CACCTCGCCACCCACCTCCACGCCACCCTCGCCGCCCCCATCAACCAAGCCCGCGCCGCCAACGCCGAACGCCTCGCCGCCGACACCTGGCCCACCCTATTCGACCACACCTACACCCCGCCAATCCCCTTCGCAGACACCCTCCTCTCCGACCCAAACGCCCCCAGCCGCATCAAAAACTGGCGCCGCCTAGAACCCCTCAAACCCCTCGCCGAAGCCGAAAAAAACCGCCCCCTCCCCGAAGAAGCAGCCCGCCTCGCAGACCAGCAGATTGCCCGCCTCTTCACCCTCGCCCGCCAAGCCCGCGACGGTCAGAACAGACAACTCGACCTCGCCCGCCAACCCACCCTCGACGCCGCCCGCAAGGAACAACTCGACCTCGATGCCACCACCCAGCGCCTCCGCTCCGCCGTCCTCCAAGCCTGGGAACAAGCACGCCTCCCACTCCTCTTCCCCTCCGAGCCTCGCCCCGAAAACGCCAACGAACAGTACACCACCCTCTTCCCCTCCGTCGAAGAACGCCTCCAACTCATCGCCCGCGAAATACTCGACCAAATCCGCCAAGAAGCCCAAGCCGCCGCCCCAACCCCGCCCCCAGACGACCCCCCCCCAGACCAACCCCCGGAAGAGACTCCCCCGGAAGAAAAACCCGAGGAGGAAGATGAACTCTTCTCCCTTTCCATCCAGCGCCTCGGCTCAGACCTTCAAATCTCCATCCGCCAAGGACAGAAGACCATCCGCCAAATGACCGTCCCCGCACGCGCCAAAACCTTCAAAGAAGCCATGCGAAAGGCTGTCCAAACCCTCAGCAGCGAGGTGCTCTCCCTCGACTAGCCCTGCCGCCAGCCCCGCCCCGTCCGGACAACCCGTCCGCTTTCGCTTGTCAAGCACGCGACTTTTTCCTATAATAACCCGCGAAAGACCCTCGACCCGCAAGAACCATTCGTGCACCACCCACGCGCCATCCCCCCCGAACCCAGTGACCGCCCGCGCCGGACACCAGCCGTGCGCCTCGCCCTCGCCCTGCCCCTTCTCCTCACCCTCGCCCTCCAGACCCTTGGAGCCGACCGTACCCCGCCACTGATCGTCTACCGCGTAGCCGGTGGCCCCACCCGCAACCCCCAGACCTTCCGCGAACAATGTCGCCTGATGGCCCGCTACCGCGGTACCATCGACGAAGTCTGGTACGGCGGAGCACGCCCCCTTTGCCGATTAGAAACCGTCCGCGAGGAACTCCGCCGCGTCGCCGCCTTCCGCGAAGATCTCGACCGCGCCGGTGTCGCCCTCTCCTTCCAGCAGGGGCTGACCCTCGGGCACGACTACTGCTACTGCGGCACCCCCGGCAACACCGTTATGCCCGCCGGCGTCTACCCGCCCGCCGAAGTCCATCCTTTCCCCGACAGCGCCTGGAAAATGCGCCGCGACGGCTCTCGCGCTCGCTATGCCCTGCTCTGCCCTCGTGCCCCCGAAGTGCTGGCTTACGAACGCGCCTATGTCAAGGAAGTGCTCCAGGCCCTCGACCCCAAGGTTTACTGGCTCGACGACGATTTGCGCCTAGGCGTCGGGGCCGTCGAATGCTGGTGTCCGCGCTGTCTCGAAGCTTTCAACCGCGCGAATCGAACCAATCTCTCCCGCCAGGAGTTGATAGCCATTGTCCACGGTTCCGACGAACTTTCCCCTCTGCGGGAAGCTTGGATTCGCTTCTGCGCCAAGAGCCTTGAGGGGTACGCCCGAACCGTCCGGCAGGCTGCGGACGAATACTCCAAGGAGACCCGTCTGGGCCTTCAATCCGTCTCCGCCGATGACCTCTGCAGTGGCCCGGACTACCTAGGTGTGCTGCGCGAACTTTCCGGCGATGGGCGCGTTCCGGCGGGTATCCGCCCCGGCCACGGCTACTATCGGGACGAGCATCCGCTTGGCTTGCTGGAGAAACTTCGCTGGGTGGCTCGCGAGGCGGAGCGTTCCCGCCCCTGCACCAATTGGTGCGCAACTGTCTGCTACGAGCAAGAGACCTATCCGCGCTTGTTGTTGCATAAGTCGCCCCGTGCCATTGTCACCGAATGCGTCCTGGCCCTTGCCGCCGGCTGCGACACTTTGAGCCTCTATTACGCCTCGGGAGAGAGCCCCGAGCGCCCCGAACCCTTTGGCGACTTGCTTGCCGAACTTTCCCGTGTCCGGCCCTATCTGGAGCATTTGAGCGCGCTGGCTCGCACCACGACTCTCGGCGGCTTGGCTCGCTATCCGGGGGGCGCCGTCCTGCGCCAGCGTGGCTTGACTTTGGACGATCCGGAGGCCCGGGATATCGACCTGTGGCGGGCGGGCATCCCGGTCACGGTTGCCGAATCAGCCGCCCCGCACAAGGTCTGGTGGGTCACGCCCCGTAGCCGCCGGGCCTTTGTCGAGGGTGACCGCGAGCGTTTGGCTCGGGAGGGGTTTGTCGCTTTCCCCGCGCTGGCCTACCCTACGGAAAGTCTCCGCAAAAGTTGGCTCGACGAACTGGATCGTCTGACGGGAACCAACTTCCCCGTGCGTCTGGAAAGCACCCATCCGATTTGTTTGCTTCCCCGCCACGAGCGCACCACGGGAAAACTCCGCGCGGTGACGCTGCTGAACCTCTCAATCGGCGATGTCGACCGCCTCGATTTGCGCCTGCGAAACCCTGCCTCCACCAACCTCTTCTGGCGCACGCCGCAGCATCCCGCGCCCCTTCCTTTGACCCATCGTCCCGGTGCCGTCCCGGGCGAAATCATCCTCCAGCCGCCCCTTCTCGGCGGCTGGCAAGTCGGCACCATCACCTGTGGCCTCTAGCCCCAGGTTTCCCCCAACCCCAACCGGAGATTCCTTGAAAGAACCCCACGCCAACTATCCCGAACTCAGGCTCGACCGTCAGCGCCGGACGCCCGCCATCCGCCGTCTTCTGGCCGCGCCGCCCCTTCCGCCCGCCAAGTGGATTTGGCCCATCTTCGTGGTCGACGGCCGCAACCGCCGAGAGCCCATTCCCTCCTTGAGCGGTCAGTACCGCGTCAGCCTCGACCAACTTGAGGCCCATCTCGCCCCCGCCGTGGAGGCCGGCATCGGAGGTGTGCTCCTCTTCGGTCAGGAGGAAGGCACCAAAGACCCCAACGGCTGCCAAGCCTGGAACCCCAAAGGTACCGTACAAAAGGCCGTCGGCCATATCAAGCAACGCTTCCCCCAGATAGCCGTCGCCACCGATGTCTGCCTCTGCGCCTACACCGACCACGGACACTGCGGCGCCCTCGCCCCCGATGGCTCCATCGACAACCCTCTGACCTGCGACCTGCTCGCCCGCATTGCCCGCTCCCACGCCGAAGCCGGCGCAGACATCGTCGCCCCATCCGCCATGGCGGACGGCCAAGTCCGCGCCATCCGCGCCGCCCTCTCCGAGGCCGGACTCGACCACACCCTCGTCATGGCCTACTCCACCAAATTCGCCTCCACCCTCTACGGCCCCTTCCGCGACGCCGAACGCTCCGCGCCAACCTCCGGCGACCGCCGCGCCTACCAGGCTGACCCCTTCAACCCCCGAGCCGCCCTCCTCGAATCCGCACTCGACGAGGCCGAAGGCGCCGACATCCTCATGGTCAAGCCCGCCACCCCCTACCTCGACCTGCTGGCGGAACTCAGACGCCGCACCGACCTCCCCATCGCCCTCTACCATGTCAGCGGCGAATACGCCATGGCCCAAGCCGCCGCCGAGAAAGGTTGGCTCGACCTGCCCCCCTTCGCCCACGAAACCGCCGCCGCGTTCGCCCGCGCAGGCGCCGACATCATTATCTCCTATTGGGCCGGCCGCTACACGGAACTCTTCGCATGAATGACCTTCAACCTATCGTCCTGGCGTCAACCTCTCCCCGGCGCGCCAAGATTCTCCGCGCGCTGGAGATACCCTTCGAAGTCGTCCGCCCCTACGCCGAGGAAGACCTCGATCCCGACGACCCTGTGGAGACCGTCACGGCAAACGCCAGGGCCAAACTTAAGGCGGCGCTCGCAGAGATTCCTGCCGACCGGCGCATCCTGGCGGCGGACACCATCGTCTGGATCGATGGCCGACCAATCGGGAAGCCGCGCGACCTCCAGGAGGCGCGGGATATACTCAGGTTTCTCTCCGGGGCGACCCATCTGGTCTTTACGGCGGTGGCTTTCAGTGACCGGGATTCGTGCCGCGTGGAGACCTCGGCGGTGACCTTCCGGGAACTGACCGACCAGGAGATTGAGGGCTATGTCGCGCGGGTTTGTCCGACCGACAGGGCTGGGGCTTACGACATCGACGAGAATGGCATCGAACTGGTCGATCGCTATTCGGGATCGTTCACCAACATTATGGGTCTGCCGCAGGAGGTGGTGCTTGACTGGTATCGGGCGGGCTGCGTACCTCCCGAGGCGCCCCGCTACCGCACCCGCTTCCGCAATCCGCGCGAACCATGACCCGATCCTGGCGCATCTTCGCGGCTTGGGCGTTCGATGCCATTCTTCTGGCGGTCGCCTATCTTCTGGCGCGTTGCTACCGCACCAGTTTCGGCCCTGTCAGTTGGGATTTGCCGGCGACACTGCGTTCGCTCGCGCCGGTGGTGGGGTTGCAACTGCTGGCGCTGCAACTTTCCGGCTGCCGGCGCATTCCGTGGCGTTGCATCTCGGCCTCTGACATCTTGCGCTTTGCCGCGGCGTTGGCGCTGGCGGCGTTGCCACCCGTCTGCTGGCGCCTGTTCAGGCCGGGTGACGCCCTGATTCCCATCTCCTACGCTATCCTCGCGCTGGATGCGCACTTTGCGCTTTTCGCTTTGGTCGGGGTGCGATTGGTAGCAAGGTTGGCGGGGCGGGGAAACGCAGGATTGTTCCGCGGGGGTGGGCAGGAAGGGGGGCGAATCCTGCTTATGGGTGCGGCGGCGGCGGAGAATCCGCTGGTGTGGGACGGCTCGCTGGCGGTGCTGGGGATTGTCGATTCGGATCCCGCGCTGAAGCACGCCCGCATCCGCGGCATCGATGTTCTCGGCACGCTCTCCGACGCGCCCCGCCTCGTGCGGCAGTTGCGCGCCGACCGCCTCGTCGTCGCGCCCGGTCTGCTCGACCCGTCCCGGCTCCGCGACCTCTCCGCCGACCTCCAGGGAACCGGCTGCCGTCTGAGCCTCCTGCCGACCCTGAGCGAACTGCCCGCCCTGCGCGATCCCGACATTACCGACCTGCTCGGACGCACCGAGGCCAACCTCCCCGACGCCGGCGCCGAAGCCTTCTACGCGGGCGCCACCGTCTGGGTCACCGGGGCCGGCGGTTCCATTGGTTCCGAACTTGTCCGCCAACTCGCTGCGTGGCGTCCCGCCCGCCTCGTGCTGCTTGAGCGGAGCGAGTTCGCGCTCTACGAAATCCACCGCGAACTGCTCCGCTCCGAGCCCCCCTTCGACCTTATCCCGGCCCTCGTCGACTGCGCCGACGAAGCCGCCGTCGAACGCCTCCTCAAGGCCCATCCCCCCAAAGCCATCCTCCACGCCGCCGCCTACAAACATGTCCCCCTGCTCGAAGCCAATCCCCGCGCCGCGCTCGAAAACAATGTCCTCGGCACCTGGAATCTCGCCCGCCTCGCCAAAGCCGCCGCCGTCCCCTGCTTCCTGCTCGTCTCAACCGACAAAGCCATCCATCCCGTCTCCGCCATGGGCGCCAGCAAATGCCTCGCCGAACGCCTCGTCTCCTCCCTCCAAGAACCTAACGGGTCGACCCGCTTCTGCGCCGTGCGCTTCGGCAATGTGCTCGGATCGTCCGGCTCCGTCGTGCCCCTCTTTCGGGAGCAAATCGCCCGAGGAGGGCCCGTCACCGTGACCGACCCTGCCATGATGCGCTACTTTATGACCATCCGCGAAGCCGCCTCCCTCATCCTCCGCGCCCCGCCCCTCTCCCGCGGCGGAGAAACCTACCTCCTCGACATGGGCAAGCCCCTCTCCGTCGCCTGGCTCGCCGCAGAAATGGTTCGCCTCGCCGGCAAACAGCCGGGTGAAGAGATTCGTATCGTCTACACCGGCGCCCGCCCCGGAGAGCGCCTCAGCGAAGAACTCGGACTCGACCTCGCACGCCCCACCCCCATCCCCAAAATCCTCATCGCCCCCATCCCCGCGCTCGCCCCCGACCGCGTCCCACTCCTGCTCCAGACTGTCCGCCAACTCATCCAGGAAAACGCCCCTCCCGAAACCCTCCGCCAACGCCTAGCCCCTTGGCTCGACTAGAGGAAAAACAGTATGAGAATCCCACTCGCCGCAATCCCGCTCGCCCTGCTCGCCGCAGGCTGCTGCACCATCGAACGATCCAGCCGCTACCCCGTCGGAGACTACGCCCACGGCACCTCAAAAGGCCGCATCGCCGAACATATCCATGTCAGCAACTACGGCTACTACCTCTTCAACCACTACCCCATCTTCTGCGGCGACACCCGCCCCGGCCGCGTCGGCAAAACCCGCTTCTTCGGCGGCAAGGTCGATGTCCAAGGGGTCGCCTCCGCCCTCTTCGAAGAAGTCGGAGAGCGCCGCGGCCGCATCAGCGAGATTCAGCCCAAAACCTACTCCACCTGCTTCTTCTCCTGTATCCCCTACATCGGCAACTCCCTAGGCATCCTCTGGTACCGCGAAGCCCAACTCTCCGCCGTGCTCGTCGTCCCCCAGTCCCAGCCGCCCCAACGCAAAGGAGCCCGCCAATGAAACCCTTCGCCGCCCTCGTTCCCGCTCTTCTTCTCCTAGCTGGATGCGCCACCGTCGAGACCGTCGCGCCGCAGCAAAAACTCCGCACCGACGGCGACAAACCCCTCAAGAGCGTCATCTCCGTCGAGAACTACGGCTACTACCTCTTCGGCTTCATCCCCCTCATCGGCGGCGACCCCGCCTATCCCAACGAGAACCGCACTGCCTGCTTCCGCGAGACCGTCACCCTCCAACGAAATATGGACATGCTCGCCGACGAAGCCCGCCGAATCAAAGCCAAAGACCTCGTCAACCTCAAGAGCGAAGTCGAATGGACCGGCTCCTTCTCCTTCTGGGTCTTCTGGCGCAAGACCATCTACACCTCAGCCGACGCGCTCGGGGAATAACCTAATGGTCGTCTGCGTCCGCTCCGGGGCAGTCAGCGGCCTGATTGCCTACCCTGTCGAAGTCGAAGCCAGCCTAGGCAGAGGCGACGAAGGCATCGTTATCGTCGGGTTGCCGGATGCCGCCGTCAAGGAGAGCCGCGACCGCGTCACCGCCGCCCTGGCCAACTCGGGATTCGCCCCCAAACTCTCCAAGACCACCATCAACCTCGCGCCCGCCGATGTCCGCAAAGAAGGCCCCCTCTACGACCTGCCCATAGCCATCGCCCTGCTCGCTGCCAGCCAAACCATTCCCCCGCCGCCGAGCGACCTCGCCCTAGTGGGGGAACTGGCCCTGCGGGGCCGTGTGCGCCCGGTCAAGGGGCTCCTTCCGATGGCGCTTCGGCTCCGCGAGGAAGGCATCACGAGCCTCATCTGTCCGCCCGAAAACGCCGAAGAGGCGGCAATCGTTCCGGGGCTTCGGGTGCTGCCGGCGGAGTCTCTCGAAGCCGTCGTTGCGCATCTTTCGGGCAAAGCACCGCTTGCCCCGCAAAGCCGCCGTCTGCCGCAGGAGGAGCCGTGCGATGAGGCCGAAGGGCTGGACTTTTCCGATGTCAAAGGTTTGGCCGCCGCGCGCCGCGCGGTGGAAGTCGCCGTTGCCGGGGGGCACAATCTGCTGATGCTGGGGAGTCCCGGCGCGGGGAAGTCTATGTTGGCCCGACGCATCCCCACGATTCTGCCGCCGCTGACCCTTGAGGAGGCTATCGACATCACCCGCATCCACTCGGTGGCGGGGACGCTTCGTGCGCACCAGTCGCTTCTGAGGTCGAGACCTTTCCGTTCGCCGCACCACACCATTTCCGACGCGGGGCTGATGGGCGGGGGAACGCATCCCGCGCCCGGGGAGATCTCGTTGGCGCACCGGGGCGTGCTCTTTCTCGACGAACTTCCCGAGTTCCGCCGCAATGTCCTTGAGGCTCTGCGGCAGCCTTTGGAGGACGGTTTTGTGAGCGTGGTGCGCGTCGGCGGGAGTTGCCGTTTCCCGTCGCGTTTTATGCTGGTGGCGGCGATGAATCCCTGTCCGTGCGGTTTTGCGGGAGATGCGCGGCGCGTCTGCACCTGCTCGAACGCCAAGCGCCAGGCCTACCGCGCACGAATCTCGGGGCCTCTGCTGGATCGTATCGACATTCAGATACGCATTCCCGCGGCGGACTACGCCCAACTCTCGAATGCCGCGCCCGGCGAGAGTTCCGCCGCCATCCGCCAACGCGTTGTGGCCTGCCGTGAACGCCAGGCGGCCCGTTTCAAGGGGGCTCCGCGCACCCGCACCAATGCTGAAATGACCCCTGCCGAAGTCGAACGCCACTGCCGTCTCGAACCCTCCGCCGGCGCCTCTCTGCGCCAGGCTATGGAGGCGATGGGCTTGACGGCCCGGGCCTACTCCCGCATCCTCAAAGTCTCCCGCACCATCGCAGACCTCGCCGGATCCGAGACTATCGCCGAGGAGCACCTCTTCGAAGCCGTCCAGTACCGTCTGCTCGACCGTCCATGAACCTGCGTCTGCTTGCCTGGGAGATTACGCGCCGCTGCCCCCTGAACTGCCGTCACTGCCGCGCCGCCGCGACCGATTCGCCCCAATCCGGCGAACTCTCTACTGCCGAAGCCCTCGCCGTCATCGCTTCGCTCGCCCGCCTTCCAACCCGCCCTGCCGTCATCTTCACGGGCGGCGAACCGATGTATCGTGACGACCTTGCCGACCTCATCCAAGCAACCTCCGCCTCCCGTTTGCGCCCCCTGTTGGCTCCCTGCGGTACCTTGGTCACGGAGCGCAAGATGGCCACCTTCAAAGCCGCCGGGCTCGCAGCCTGCTCCTTCAGTCTCGACGGCGCCACGCCCGAGCGCCACGACGCCTTCCGCCGCGTCTCGGGGGCGTGGAAGGCCGTGCACAACGCCTTGGAAGTCTGCCGCCGGCTGGCCATCCCCTTCCAAATCAATGTCACCCTCTCCCGCCTCAACCTGCCCGACCTGGAGCGTTTTCCCGACCTCGCCGCCAGCCTCGGAGCCACCCGCCTAGACCTCTTCTTCCTAGTCCCCGCCGGACGCGGAAAAGAACTTGCCGATCTCGCCCTCGACCCCTGCGAAACCCTCCACGCCCTGCGCCGCATCGAGACCCTCAGAAGCCACTCGCCCATTCCCCTCAAAGTCACTTGCGCCCCCCAAAGCGCGGCCATCTGGAGCGGCGGCGGATACGGCTGCCTCGCCGCCCGCGGTTTCCTCTTTCTCTCCCATACGGGTCAACTCCAGCCGTGCGGTTTCCTCAACCTCTCCGGCGCCAATGTGCGCGACCACGCCCTCGATCTCCCCGCTGCCTTCGCTGCCTCGCCCGCCCTCCTGCGCCTTGCCGACCGCGCCACCCTCAAGGCTCCTTGCGCCCAATGCGCCCACCGCGAAAGTTGCGGCGGATGCCGCGCGCGGGCGTACGCCATCGACGCCGACCCGTTCGCAGGAGACCCCTCGTGTCCCGTCCGCAACCGCTAGCCGCGCCTGCCGCCGACGCGCCCTTGCCGCTGCTTTTAATCGGCTTCAACCGTCCCAGTCAGATGCGCGGGCTGCTTGACCACCTCGCCGCCGTTTTCACCCAACCGCCGCCGCTCTACATTGCCATCGACGGGCCCCGTTCCAACCGCCCCACCGATTCCGAAACCGTGCAGCAAGTCCGCCAAATCGTGCGCACCCATCCCTTCGCCCGAAACGCGCATCTGCTGCTGAGGGAGCGCAATCTCGGCTGCCGGAAGGGGGTCGTCGGCGCTATCGACTGGTTCTTCAGCGCCGTACCCGAAGGCATCATCCTCGAAGACGACATCCGCCCTTCGCCCGACTTCTTTCCCTTTGCGAAAGCCTGTCTCGATCGGTGGCGCGGCGAGCCTCGGTTGGGCATCGTCTCCGCCCACAGCCGGTACTTTTTCCAGAGCCGGAGGGAGGACTCCTACGCCTTCACTTCCAGCGCGGCAATCTGGGGTTGGGCGGCCACCCGCGAGGTCTGGGGGCTCTACGATTCGACCCTTGAGCGCGTCCGCGACCGGCTCCCGGAGTACCGCGCGAATCTGCGCCGCACGCGCTTTGGAAGGTACTTCGACCAGATGCTCCAGGCGGTGCTCGACCAACGCCTCGACACTTGGGATGTGCAGTTGCAAGTCGTCCTCGACCTGGCCGGGAGGCTGAGCATCCGCCCCGCGCGAAACCTCGCCGCCAATACCGGCGCCGCCGCCCCGGACGCGACCCACACCGCCGCCTACGACTACGAATCGCACACCTACGCGGTTGCCTCCCGTCTCGACTTCCCCCTGCGCCATCCGCCCTGCCTCGAACGCGACCGCCGCGCCGACGCCCTCTATGCCCGTCGCGCCTCCGGTCTCCTGACCCGCGGGCTCTGTGCGCTCGGCCCCCGCCTCGCACGCTGGCCGCGCCTGCTCCGCGCCGTCGACCGCCTCTTCCACCGCCTCGAACGGCTTCTGCCCGCCCTCTTCCGCCTTTAGACCGGAGCGATTGGAGCCAACCTCCGCGACAGGGCCGTGCGCGGGAAGGGGGGCGGAAGGTTGACTTCTCCGGGGCGGATTGGTTATAATAGGCAGACGCAACGCATAGGAAGGAACTTCGGATGAGTAGGGTAATCGCAATGGACGGCCCATCGGGCGCAGGCAAATCATCGGTCTCCCGCCGCGTCGGCCAGTTGCTGGGCTTCCTCCATGTCGACTCCGGCGCCCTCTACCGCATCGTCACCTGGCAGGCGCTGGAACAACAAGTCGACACCGCCGACGCCCGCGCCGTGGCGGAACTCGCCCGCAATCTGACAATCGACTGCCGCCCCGAGAACGGACGAATCGTCTTCCGCGTCGGCACCCTCGAACCCGCAGACCAACTCCGCACCCCCGCCGTCAACGCCCACGCCTCCGAGGTCGCCCGCGTCCAGGAAGTGCGCGAACAAGTGACCGCCGTCCTGCGCAGTTTGAAGCGCTTCGGCGACCTCATCGTGGAAGGCCGCGACATCACCACAGCCGTATTCCCCGACACCCCCGCACGCTTCTACCTCGACGCCGACCCGGTCGAGCGCGCCCGCCGCAGACAACTTGAAGAGCGCCAGAAAGGTATCGCCGACCAGACCCTGGAGGCGGTCAAGACCTCCCTCCTCTCGCGCGACCGGATCGACTCCACCCGTGCCTGCGCACCCCTGCGCTTGGCGGAAGGAGTCCACCGCATCGATTCGACCCATCTGACCTTCGAGCAAGTCGTCCAGACCGTCCTCTCGAACCTTCCCGAGGACTGGCGGGCGTGAACCTCCGGGGGCGGCAGATACAGTCGGAAGTGGAGGCGAGACTGGCCTCTCTGGCGGAGAACCTAAGGCGCCTTTCGGCCGAATTCGAACCCACCCCGCGCCGCCTGACCTGCTCACGCGCCCTGGCCTCGGCTATGGACGGGGCACAGCGGCACTACCGCACGATTCCAGGCGATTTCAACCCGCGCCGCTTCGTCTCCGCTATCAAGGCCACGCGCCGCTCCCTAGCCGAGGCGACCCGCTGGATTGACCTTCTTTCCCGCGAGGAGACACCCCTCGAAGGAACCCTTTCCAACCTTGCGCTCGCGGCCGCAGAAGCCGAACAGATTCGTGCTTTGCTGGCCGCCAGTCTGCGTACTTTGAACAACCGACTCGCCGCCGGAGATTGCTGATTATGAGACACTTTTTCGCGCCTCTCTGCCTGCTGCTGCTGACTTCCTGCGCGACCCTTCCGGAGGCATCGACGATTCGCCCGGATACCTTTTGGCGCGATGAAAAGGGGGTGCACATCAACGCCCATGGTGGGGGGATTCTCCGGCACAACGGGCGTTGGTGGTGGTATGGCGAACATAAGGTTCGGGGGGCGATCGGGAATACGGCTCAGGTGGGGGTTCGGGTCTATTCGTCGGGGAATCTTGTCGATTGGCGCGACGAGGGGGTGGCTTTGCGGGTGGAGCCGGAGGGCTCGGGAAGTGACCTTGAGAAGGGGTGCATTCTGGAGCGGCCGAAGGTGCTCTACTGTGCGCGGACGGGGCAGTTCGTGATGTACTTTCATTTGGAACTCAAGGGGCAGGGGTATGCCGCGGCGCGCACGGGGATTGCCGTATCGGAGGCTCCGCAAGGGCCGTTCCGTTTTCTGCGTTCGTTGCGTCCTCTGGCGGGGAAGGTTCCGCTCGGGTTTACGCCGCGGGCGCCTTTGGCGGAGTTGCACGGGCGTTTTCGGGAGGGGGGGCAGATGGCGCGGGATATGACGCTTTTCTTGGACGATGACGGCCGCGCTTACCACATTTACGCATCGGAGGAGAATCAGACGCTGCAGGTCGCGGAGTTGACGCCCGATTTTCTCGACTATACGGGGCGCTATGTCCGGATTGCGGTCGGCGATTCGACCGAAGCCCCGGCTCTCTGCAAGCGCGACGGGTGGTACTATCTGATTGGTTCGGGCTGCACGGGCTGGGCTCCCAACGCGGCTCGGCTCTATGCGGCGCGTTCGCTCTTCGGCCCCTGGACGCGGCTGGACAATCCCTGCCGCGGGGTCAATCCGCACAACGGTCTGGGGCCCGAGAAGACCTGGGGCGGGCAGTCGACCTGCTTCATTCCACCCGCCCGTCCGGGCGACCCGCTCATTGCCTGCTTCGACCTCTGGACGCCTCAAAACCCCATCGACGGGCGCTACATCTGGCTGCCCGTGACCTTTGGCGAGCCCATTGCCCCGGGGTTGCCGCCGATGCTGACGATTCATTGGCAGGATGCGTGGTCACTTGTTGATTGCGCTTCCCCCGAAAGTTTGGCACAATAGTCCCCCACAGCAAGGAACCTTATGGATCATCAGTTGATTGCCATTCTCGACTACGGCTCACAGTACACCCAACTCATCGCCCGGCGCGTCCGCGAGCAGAAGGTCTTCGCCGAAATCTTCCGCTACGACTCTTCCGCCGAACGCCTCCGCGCGCTCAACCCCTCCGGCATCATCCTCTCCGGCGGGCCCAACAGCGTCTTTGGCGAGCGCGTCCCGGGTATCGACCCGGCCATCTACGACCTGGGCATCCCCGTGCTCGGCATTTGCTACGGTATGCAGCTCACCGCCCAGCAACTCGGCGGCAAAGTCCACCCCGGAACCACCCGCGAATACGGCCGCGCCCGCATCCGCGTCCTAGAGCCCGGCGGTCTCTTCGAAGGTGTGCCCGCCGAGTCCGATGTCTGGATGTCCCACGGCGACCGCGTAGAGACCCTGCCCCCCGGCTTCAAGCCACTGGCCGCCTCCGGCGACTGCCCCTTCGCCGCCATGGGCAACCCGGCGAAAGGAATCTACGGTCTCCAGTTCCACCCCGAAGTCGTGCACTCCCAATTCGGCACTGCTATCCTGCGCAACTTCCTCTTCCAAGTCTGCCGCTGCACCGGCGACTGGGAGATGAGTTCCTTCGTCGATACCGCCGTCAAGGCCGTGCGCGAACGCGTCGGCGAGGGCCATGTGATGCTGGGACTCTCCGGCGGAGTCGACTCTTCGGTGGTCGCCGCCCTGCTCCACAAAGCCATCGGGCCGCAGCTTCATTGCGTCTTCGTCGATAACGGTCTGTTGCGGTACCGCGAAGCCGAGCAGGTCTACGAAACCTTCGTCTCGAAGATGGGGCTGGATCTCAAGGTGGTGGACGCCAAGGAGCGTTTCTACGCCGCCCTTCGCGGGTTGGAGGAGCCCGAGGCGAAGCGCAAGGCCATCGGCAAAACCTTCATTGATGTCTTCGCGGAGGAGGCTAGGGCCTTGAGCGGAAGGTGCCGTTTTCTGGCCCAGGGGACTATCTACCCGGATGTCATTGAGAGTTCATCTCCGTTCGGCGGGCCTTCCACGACCATCAAGAGCCACCACAATGTCGGCGGGCTGCCGGCTGACTTGAAGTTCGACCTGGTGGAGCCTTTGAGGGAGCTTTTCAAGGACGAAGTCCGGGCGCTGGGTCGGGCGTTGGGAATGGACTCGGAGTTGATAGACCGCCAGCCGTTTCCGGGGCCTGGTCTGGGGGTGCGGATTCTCGGGGAGGTGACGGCCGAGCGGGTGGCGGTGCTGCAGCAGGCGGACTTGCGGATGCAGGAGGAGTTCCGCAAGTTGGAGATGTATCCGCAGATATGGCAGTCGTTCGCGGTGCTCTTGCCGGTGAAGTCGGTCGGGGTGATGGGCGACTCCCGAACCTATGAGAATGTCTGCGCGATTCGCGCCGTTTCGAGCGTCGACGGGATGACGGCGGACTGGTCGCGGATTCCGTACGACTGCCTGGCGAAGGTGTCGAACCGCATCATCAACGAGGTGAGGGGAATCAACCGCGTGGTCTACGACATCTCGTCGAAGCCGCCGGCCACCATCGAGTGGGAGTGATGCCCACCTCCGAACCCCGTTCCTGCCAACCTCCGCCCCCCGAAGAAAGGCATCATATGAAGGAAAACCTGCCCGAGACCGACCCCCAAAGGTTGCAACCCCGCGCCCCGTTTTCGCTCCGGCGGCACCTGTTCAAGCAGATTGTCTCGGGGCTCTTCGTGTTGCTGCCCCTGCTGGCGACGGTCTTCCTGCTGCTCTACCTCGGCCGCCTGCTCGCAGGGTGGGGGCGTATTTGGATCGCCTGGCTGATCCCCGACACCGTCCCGGCGTTCGCGTTGAACATCCTGGCGGCGACCCTCACCCTACTCGTCGTCTACCTCGTGGGCGTGCTGACCACCTTCACCTTCACCCGAAAGTTCGGCGTTCTCGGCGAACGCCTGCTCTCGCTCATCCCTGTCGTCAGCACCGTCTACGACAAAATCAAGCGCCTCGTCGGCATCTTCCGCCAGAGCAGCGGCAACTTCAAAGCCGTCGTCCTCGTCAACTACCCCCACGAAAAATCCAAAGCCCTCGCCTTCGTCACCGGCACCATACGCGACCCCCAGGGACGCAAACTCTACAATGTCTTCATGCCGACCACTCCCAACCCGACTTCCGGCTTCCTGCTCATCCTCCCGCTCGAACAAATCCAGTTCACCGACATCGACATCGACGCCGGCAGCGACCTGCTCATCTCCGGCGGCCTGCGCGGGCCAGAATCCTACCACCTCGTTGAACCCTTCCTCTGATTATGAACCCCTTCCTCGCCTCCGAACTCCCCCCTTCGCCGCCCGATCAGGCGGACATCCACATCATCCCCGCGCCTATGGAACTGAGCGTCTCCTACGGCAAAGGCGCCCGCCTCGGCCCAGCTGCCATCCTCGCCGCCTCAGACCAACTCGAGGCCCGCGAAACACCCAACCTCAGAATCTACACCCAAAAGCCCCTCGCCGCCAAATGCAAGACCCCCGAGAAGTGGATTGACACCCTCGAAGCCCAGTGCGCCTATGCCTTGGCTTGCGGTGCCGCCCCCTTTACACTCGGCGGCGAACATACCGTCACCCTAGGTGCCGCCAAAGCCATCAAAGCCGCCCTCGGGGAGAAAGCCAAAGTCGGCATTCTCCACTTCGACGCCCACGCCGACCTGCGCGACACCTATGAAGGTTCCGCCCTATCCCACGCCTGCGTGATGCGCCGCGTCCACGAACTTGGCTTTCCTATCCTCCAGTTCGCCACTCGGGCCTATTCTGCCGAGGAAGCTGACTACCGCGCCGTGCACCGCAAGACGCTCACCGCCTACGATGCAACCGATATCGCGCATGGTGCCTTGGAACGACCTTTCATCCCCAAGGCCTTCCCCAAACTGGTCTATGTGAGTTTCGATCTCGACGCTTTCGACCCATCTCTTATGCCGGCGACTGGCACTCCCGTGCCTGGCGGGTTGCAGTGGTTCGATGCGCTTGATATTCTCCAGACTGTCCTTGAGGGGCGCACGCTTGTCGGCGCCGACATTGTTGAACTTGCCCCTGTCAAAGGGCTCCACCACTGCGATTTCACGGCCGCCCGTCTTGTCCAGGAGTTGATGACCTATCTTCCCGAACCTTGTCACGGTTCCTGCGATTCCTGCCAAGGTCACTGCCACTGAGTCGGGTGCGAGATGGGCGAGATTCTGATTACCGGCGCCCGCCAGCACAATCTTCAAGGCGTCGATGTTCGCATCCCCCGGAACGCGCTGACCGTGGTCACTGGGCTGAGCGGCTCGGGCAAATCGTCGCTGGCGTTCGACACGCTCTACGCTGAGGGTCAGCGGCGTTATGTCGAGAGTCTTTCCGCCTATGCCCGGCAGTTCCTCGACCAGATGCCCAAGCCTGATGTCGAACGCATCGAGGGGCTCAGTCCCGCCATCGCCATCGAGCAGCGCACCACCAGCGGGAACCCCCGCTCCATCGTTGCGACCGTCACCGAGATTCACGACTACCTGCGTCTGCTCTATGGCACAGTCGCCCACGCGCATTGCCCTGAGTGCGGCCGGCCCGTGGCCGCCCAGTCGGCCGAAAGCATCGTCGAGACGCTCCTCGCGCTCCCCGAGGGAACCCGTCTGATTCTGCTTGCCCCGCTCGTGCGCGGCCGCAAAGGGCGCCACGAAGAGGTGCTCGCCAATCTCGCCCGCCAAGGCTTTTCCCGCGCCCGCATCGACGGCCAGATTTGCCTGCTGGAGGAGGCACCGGAACTGGAGAAGACGAAGAACCACTCCATCGAGGCGGTGGTCGACCGTCTGGTCATCTCCAGCGCGTGCCGCAGCCGGCTGACGGACTCCGTCGAACTGGCTTTGAAGGTAGGATCGGGTCTGCTCTATGCGTACGAAGAGGGGGCAAAGGAGCCAAGGATATTCTCCGAAAGGTTCGCATGTGCGCACTGCCGTCTTAGCTTCGAAGAACTCAAGCCGCGCAGTTTCTCCTTCAACTCCCCCTACGGTGCCTGCCCGACCTGCTCCGGCCTAGGCGCGCTGCTGGTCTTCGACGAGAACCTGGTGGTGCCCGACCCGACCCTGCCGCTGAGAGAGTGCATCCACCCGTGGCGCCGCGCGGGCCACCACGCCATCGTCTACTACAACTATCTGCTAGCGGAAATTGCCCGCCAGAACGGGGTCGACCTGGATACCCCCTTCAACCGTCTGGACGCCTCCTTCCGCCACCAGTTGATGCACGGCTTCAAGAAAAACCTGGTGCTCGACTGGCGCAAGGAAGACCGCCCCTTCGAGGGCGTCCTGCCCCATCTCAAGCGCCGCTACGAAGAGGCCGAGACCGAAGAGGCGAGGGAACGCTTGGCCCCCTATCTCGCCCGCCGCCGCTGCCCAGACTGCCAAGGAGCCAGACTCAGACCCGAGTCCCGAGCGGCCCGCGTGGCGGGCAGGACAATCGTCGAAGTTATGCACCTGCGGGTTCGGGAATTGGTTCCTTTCCTCGACTCCCTGCCCGAGCGCCTCGCCCCCTCCGAGGCGGCAATGGTGGCGGATGTGGTCAAAGAGTTGCGCCGCCGGAGCCGCTTCCTGCTGGATGTGGGATTGGACTACCTCTCGCTGGATCGCGAGAGCGCGACCCTCTCGGGAGGAGAAATGCAGCGGATCCGCCTAGCGACCCAAATCGGGTCAGGCCTGACAGGCGTCCTGTATGTGCTGGACGAACCAACCATCGGCCTCCATCCGCGCGACAACGAGCGATTGATAGCAACCTTGCGGGAACTCCAGCGCCGGGGAAACACCCTAGTCGTCGTGGAGCACGACGAGGAGATGATTCGCGGCGCCGACTGGCTGATAGACCTAGGGCCGGGAGCCGGACGGCTGGGCGGACGGGTGGTCTTCCAAGGCCCGCCGGGGGAACTTTCCCGGGCGACGGAGTCGCGCACGGCAGACTACCTTCTGGGCCGTTGCCGAGTACCCGTGCCGCCGGTGCGCGTCAAGCCGGGGAAGCGGTGGCTGCGCCTGACAGGGGCGCGGGAAAACAATCTGCAGGATGTGTCGGTGGCCATTCCCCTGGGGCTTCTGGTCTGCGTGACGGGGGTGAGCGGTTCGGGCAAGTCGACCCTGGTGGAGGACATTCTCTGCCGCGCACTGGCGCAGAAGTTGAACCGCTCGAAAGCCGAGCCGGGGCGCTACCGGAGCCTTTCCGGGGTGGCGCATCTCGACAAACTGGTGGAGATCGACCAGTCGCCGATTGGGCGGACTCCGCGGTCGAATCCGGTCACATACATTGGCGCCTTTTCGGCAATTCGCGAGTTGTTTGCGCTGACTCCGGCGGCCAAGGCGAGGGGCTATGCGCCGGGACGATTCTCCTTCAATGTTAAAGGCGGTCGGTGCGAGGCGTGCCAAGGCGACGGGGTGCGGCGGCTTGAGATGAACTTCCTGCCGGATGTGACGGTGCCCTGCGAGGTTTGCCAGGGGGCGCGCTACAACCAGGAGACGCTGCAGGTGCGCTACAAGGGCAAAACCATTGCGGAGGTGCTGGAGATGACGGTCGGCGAGGCGGTGGAGTTTTTCTCGGCGATTCCTTCGCTCTGCGCGAAACTCCGCACGCTGGAGGAGGTGGGGCTTGGGTACATCAAACTCGGGCAGTCGTCCACGACGCTCTCGGGGGGTGAGGCTCAGCGGGTCAAATTGGCGGCCGAGTTGTCGAAGCGTGCGACGGGCAAGACAATCTATTTTCTCGACGAGCCGACGACGGGGTTGCACTTTGCCGATGTGCACCGTCTACTGGAACTGTTGCTCAAACTCCGCGCCGGGGGCAACACGGTCATCGTCATCGAACACAACCTCGATGTCGCCAAGTCCGCCGACTGGATCATTGATATGGGCCCCGGCGGTGGCGACCAGGGCGGGCGGGTCGTCTGCGCCGGGCCGCCTGAGCAGATTGCGGCTTGCCCCGACTCCGCGACCGGGGCCTATCTCAAGCCGCTTCTGGCGCGCGACCGCGCCGATTCCTAGTAGCCATCGCCTCTGTGTCCTGCTTGGGAGCGCCTCCTTCAGGTGCCCGGGAATTGCCCCGAAAGGTGCCCGTGCGCGGGGGGCGGAGGTTGCCACCTGATGCGCACCCGGGCATTTCGCTGGGGCGGCATATTGGGCTTGCAATCCGCGAAGTGATGGAATATAATTCCTGAACTGTTGTTCGCACACGCAATGCCGGCCGCGACCAGTCGAGCACCCGTCGGATGGGGAAAGTCCGCCGGGGGCGACAAGTTGAGCGCCGGAACCGAGGCATCGTCCCTTTTGCCGGAGAAAGTCCACATGGCGCCTATCGTTTCGATTGCCTGCTGCATCCTCGCCGCAGGCCTGGCTCTCGCGTCCCAGACGCCCGACCTCGTCCAGCCCTATACGCTCCAGTCCGCCGCCGAAAAGGCCATCGAGCAGAAGGGGAAACTCCCCTCCAAGACCCTCTTCGAAGCCGCCCTCGCCGCCGACTGGTGCGGAGACAAGGAGAAGTCCCGCAACATTCTCGGCTACCTCCTCCAGTGCGACCCCTCCGCCAACGACTACACCCGGCGCGCCCTCATCCGCCTGATTCGCTCCGCCGGCACCCCCGCACGCTACGCCCGCTATCTTACCGCCGCGCCGCGCAATGGCGATACGCTCGCCCTCGGCCTCGAACTCCTTGAAAACCTCGGCGAAAACGGCCTCAAGCGCGACTACGCCGCCCTCTTCGAAATTCTCCTCGACGCCTACCCCAACGGCCCCGAGTCCGCCCAGATTTTCCGCCACTTATTCGACCATTTCGACCGCCGCCGTTACCTCGAAACCGCCGACCTCAACCCCATCCTCCAGACCCTCGCCACCCGCAAAACCTGGCAAGAGACGGCCCCCGCCCTCGACTTCCTCGACCTATGCGCCAGACGCCAAGTCTCCCGCACCCGCCTCCACACCATTCTCCTCTCCAGACCCGACATCTTCCTCACCACCACCCTCAGCGACTACCTCCTCTCCGACAACACCATTCCCCCAAAAGAAGCCCTCGCACTCCTCAAAAAACGCCTCCAGCACAACGCCATCCTCCCCAAAGACATCGACAGGTTCACCCGCCAGTACCAGGCACGCTACCAAAACGCCCTCACCAACGAATGGAAGACCCTCCTGGCCGAAGTCCAAGCCGGAAAATACGCCAAGCCCACCCGCGACTGCCCCCTCCAGAAGACCGCGCAAATGTGGGAACTCCAACACCGCAAGTGGGGCCAATACAAGTCCGACGCCGAACGCCAGACCGCCATCCTCCAAGCCTTCGACGGCCTCCGGCCCCAAGACATCAGCCTGTACGACAACTTCGCTTGGCTCTGCGACAGACTTGCCGAATTCGACGAGAAAAACCCTGAACTCAAAGGCAAATACCCCTTCCAACTCCTCGAACGCATCCTCTTCAACCCCTGCTGGCGCAACATCGACACCTGGCGCCTCAGCCACTACTTCCGCGCCGCCGACCGCGCTAACCGCCTCGACGCCGCCGTCCAAACCATCGACGCCACCCTGTCGCGCCTGACCGACGGCTCCCCGAAAGCCAGCCCCGCCTTCGCCTCCCGCCTAGCCGCCGCCCTCCTCTATGTCTCCACCGGCACGAATCCCTGGGACAAATACTACCAGGAGCCCGGGCTCGATAAAAACCAGATCGTGCGCCCCAAAAACCCCAAGAGAGACATCCTCCTGCGCAACCTCGAATGGCTCCCGCGCTTCGCCAAGCAACTCCCCCCAGAACTCATCACCATCCCCGGACTTTGGGGCATGGATGTCAACCAATGCTACCACATCCTGAACCACCGCAAGGACAAAGACTTCCCCCAAGACCAGATCGCCCTCGGCAAGCAGGCAGACCAACTCGTCGCCCTCAACACCTACCTTCTCGCCCAAGGCGCCGTCTTCTACGAAACCCTGGGCGGCAAGCGCCTCCCCTCCCAGATTCCCGCCGAACGCATCACACCCGAGACCGGCCTCGGTGCCTACTCCCCCTACTACATCGCGGCCTCCGCCTGGCGCGAACCAATGTACCCGCCTGCCGCCATCAAACTCGCCGAAACCCTCCTGTCGCTCAAAGCGCCCGAACTGGCCTATTTGCTCATCGTGCGCAACCTCGAAGGCGCCCGCGAGAAGCACGACCGCCTGCAGCAACTCCTGACCGAAGCCGCTGAACAGATGCCCGGGCTCTATCCCGTCAAGAAGGGTGATGCCGCCTATCCCATCTATGTCGCGGCCGAGGCCTACGCCCGGAACAACCCTGAACGCGCCTGGCAACTCTTGAACGCCAACCGCAAGGCCTTTGACGCCAATCCCCTGCGCTTCCCCCCCTCTTTCACCCTCTGGGCTTTGGACCAGTACCGTAAAGTCAGGGGCACCGCCGATGCTTTGCGCAACAAGGCGTGGGAACATATCGAACGCCTTTTGCAGAACGAAAATGCCTTGACGCCGGAGGTGGCGGCGGGGCTCTTTCTGTTGCGTGCTCGGATTGCGGAGGATCGTCTCCAGTACGACCAGGCGCACGCGGGGTACCAGGCGTTGCGGGCGAACAATCGCTACAAGGGGACGCGTGCGGCGCGTCAGGCGATGTTCCGCGATGTGGATCTTCTGCTGCAGATGGGTGCGGCGGATTCGGCTTCTCAGATTGCCGAGCAGTGGTGCGCGATGCCCGAACCCGATGTCCGCGCCTATGGCCACTACATCTTGGCGAAGGTGGCTTTCGCGAACCAGGATTTCGACCAGACGCGGGTCGAACTCGATAAGGTCTTCAGTCTCGATTTCACGCACGCCGAAGCGCGGCTGTTGCAGGGCGAATGGAAGTTGGCGACGAACTACGAGGTGGACGATCCGCAGGTTTTGCTGGGGGATCTTTCAGACCGTTCGACGATTCGGCCGGGTTCGCCTCTGACGGTCTCGATCCAAGATAGGAATCTCTCGGTCGCGGGGGGCGGTTCGTCGATTCCGGTTATCCTAGAGACTTCGGCGGGGAAAGACCGGGAGCGGCTGCTGCTCTACCCGGGAACGCGCGATCCGTCGCTTTTCCGCGGCTCGATCGACACGGTTGCGGGGGTTGCGAAGGCGGGCAACGGGACGGTCGAACTGGTGGGCGACGACACGCTCAGTTATCGGGTCGATCCGGAGTTTCTCAAGGCTAGGGGTCTGGCCGAGTCTGCCGCCAAGCGGCTCGCGGTGGTGGACGATGCAACGCTGGGCGTCAACGAGCGGAGCCAGGCGAAGCATCTCAAGCCGGGGCTGCCGGTGCGGATTCGGGTGACGGATCGGGATTGTTCGTCTTCGGCCGGCGCGCAGCGTGTGAAGGTGTCGCTTTCGACGACTTCGGGCGACCGGCTTTCCGCCGAACTCAAGGAGACTTCGGCTGGTTCGGGGGTCTTCGAGGGCTCCGTGCGCACGGCTCTGCCGCCGCCTAGGGCGTACGCCTCGGATTCGGCTGCGGGGATGGGGCCTGAGGATTTGATTTCGACTGGGCGCAACCGTCCGTGGGAGTCGCTTGCCGACGGTAAGAAGCCCAAATCGGTGGGTGTCGACACGATGGGGTCGTACGAAGTCTCCTCCGCCTCCGTCGCCCTCGTCGCGCCCGAGACCGTGGTTTCCGTCCGCCTCTGGGGCGAACTCTTTGGGGAGGAGTCTCTGATGGGTGCCTTCCCGCGCGAAGAGGCTTCCCGGCGCCAGGGCATCCGCTGCTACGCGCTCGCCTCTCAGGCTCGCTCGAAGGCCGACTTCCTGCGCGAATTGGTCACACGCTCGGTCGTCCCCGCGCCCGCCAAAACCTGGGGCGTCACGCGCGACAAAGGGCCCTACCTCCGCCACCTCCTGCGCGGAACCGTCTGCGTCCCGGAGACCCAGACCCTCAAACTCCGCTTCCGTCCCACGCAGCCTGATACCAAGGAGCCGAACAACAACCTGCGTTGGCTCGTAGCCACTTTGTATGTAGATGGCGTGCCCGTTCTCGGCAATGTTCCCCAGTGGGACATTGGCTACAAACGCAAGGCCCACGAGGTCACCCTCACCGCCGGCTGCCACGACCTCGAACTCTACGCCACGCACCTCGAACGCGCCTGCGACTCCTTCGAAGTCTGCATCGAGCAGGACGACGGCTCTCTCGCCCCACTCCCGCCCGAATGGCTCGACCCCGCCAAGAACCCCGCCCTCGCCGAACACCTCTCCGACAAGTGCGACATCCAGCGCACCCCCGAAGGCTTCACCGCCAAATTCCTCCGTCCACGCCGCCTGCGCGCCCTCCGCTGGGAGTTCCTCGACTTCAACGGCAAATCCCTCTCCGCGCGCAAACTCACCCTCCTCGACAAGGCCGGCAAGACCATCGTCCCCTCCGCGCGCGACTACACCCAGGCCCTCGGCAACTCCACCCTGGAGGTCGCCCCCGGCGACCGCATCACCGTCGCCTACGAAGACCAGAACACCACCTCCGGTAAAACCCGCGTCCTCGAAAAACGCCTCTCCACCGCCTTCGCCGACGGCATCATCGAATTCCTCAGCGAGCAAATCGCCGAGGACGACTACGGCCACACCTCCACCCGCTACCACAAAGCCTACCGCGTCGCCCCCGGCGATACCCTCGTCGTGCGCATTACCGACCCCGACCTCGACCTCTCGCCAGACCAAGACACCATCCCCCTCACACTCGTCACCCAAAGCGGCGCCAAACTCCAGATTGAAGCCAAAGAACCCATCTCCCTCAACGAAGAGAGTGGCGACCAGACTGTCTCGCCCGCCAACGCCGGCCGCTTCATCGCACTCGTCCGCACCGCCCCCAAGAAGCCAGGCGACACCTCCGCACCGCCCGAAGACACCCTTCCGCTCGCCCCCGGCGACACCATCGCCGCCTCCTACCGCGACGAAGACAATACCAAGCCCGGCGTCCCGATAGACCGCACCGCCCGCATCGGTACCATCCCCAAAACCGAAGTCACCATACACCTCGCCGACACCGCCCTCACCCGCATTCCGGACAAATCCCCTGAAGCCCAGACCCGCCTCAGTGCCCTGCGCCGCAGAGGCGAAACTACCCGCGCCGACCTCGTCTGGAAAGACCACCTCTCCGCCCGCTTCCGCCAATCCGACACCCCCGCCAAAATCACCCCACACATCCTCCTTCCGGTCACCGTCCGCGCCCCGGCCTTGGCACGAAACGCCGGCTCCACCATCATGCTCCGCGTCACCACCAAACGCGAACTCGACGCCGCCACTGCCGCAGGAGGCCACCCCGAATACACCTTCCTTCCCATCGGATTGGGCTCCACCCCCCGCATCGAAGGCATCAAGTTCGCCGGCCTGAGCGAAAAGCGCCTCGCGGACGGCGAGTTGCCCGACACCTTCAGCGGCGCCCTGCCGATCTACTGTTCGCAACTCGAAGAGCAGCAGGCCCAGGCCGAAGAAGTCATTCCCGACGACTCCGCCCTCGCCCCCGTGCGCCTCAAGCCTACCGATCTGCTCCTTGTGCAGGCAATCGACGAGGAGGGCGCTGTGCTCGCCCAGGCCCAGGCGCAAATCGCCACTACGGCCTGGATTGGTCTGACAGACCCCTCTGGAGAGGCTCAGAACGCCACCGTGCACCTAGGCGAGCCGCTCCGCATCCGTGTGTACGATCCCGACCGGGATGTGTCCGACGAGCAGGATGAAATCAATGTTGAGGCGAAGACTTCGCAAGGCATCTCCACGACCGTCCGGCTCCGCGAAACGATGGCGCACAGTGGCATCTTTACGGCCACGCTCATCCCCGCGCTGGAGACCAACCAGGTCGAGAATCTCCAGTCAATCAAGGCGGGATACGGCCAGACGATTGACTTTTCCTACGCCGACGAGGTGGTCTCGGAGGGGGATGCGCCGGGCGTTCGGACGGTGCGGGCGCATATCCTTCCCGGCTCCGACGGGGGCGTGCGGGCCTACTCAAAGCGTTTCCGCGATTCGGATCAGGCGGTGCTGGTTCAGTTCCGTCTTGCCGAGTGTCTTTTCGAGATGGCCAAGGACAGCCGTAAACTCGGCGCGTACGAGAAGTCGGCGGCCGCGATTGCCGACGGCCGGGCCATTTTGGAGGCTGCTCTGCGGGACTATCCCGACACGCGCCACGCGGCGGAAGGTGCCTTTCTTTTGGCCAATCTCTACGAACAACTTGCCGAGGAGTCCCGGCAGGATCGTCTGCGCCGGGAGAAGGAGGGCGAGGATCTTTCCAAGGTTCCCGATGCGGCGGCGCCGCTCTTCCGCGAGGCGGTTGCGCGCTTTTCTTCGATTCTCTCGGCGTGGCCGGAAGGGGAGTGTGCCGCGCGTAGCCAGTACCATAAGGCGCTCTGTCTGGAGCGTCTGGGGGATTTCCAGCACGCGGCCGAGGAGTATGTCAAGATGACCTATCTGTTCCCCGACTCTCCGCAGGTCGGCGATGCGTCCGTGCGGCTCGCATCCTATTACTACACCAAACTCAAGCGCTACGACATTGCTGCGAAGATCTACGCCTCCTTCCGCAACCGTTGCCCCGACCATCCCCAGGCCGCCAAAGCCCTCTTTATGTCCGGCCAATGCTTCGTCAAACGCGCCGAAGCCCTCGCCGAAGAGCGCGACGAGAAGGGCAACCCGCCGCCCCAAAACCTGATTGTCGACAACTACGCCGGCGCCATCGACAGTTTCGAGAGCCTGCTTGAGAACTACAAGGGTCATTCCGACAAAGACCTCCTCGCCCAGACCCTCTACTGGCTCGGCGATGCCTACTTCCGCATCCAGGACTACGGCAAGGCCTACCTCAGCCTCAAGCGCTGCGCCTTCGAATACCCCGAATCCAAATGGGCTCGCTACGCCCGCGGCCTGCTCGCCACCGAAGCCAAGGCCTTCGAGCATGTTGTCAACGACTGACCCCCGCTCCTGCCCGAGAACCGACCCCAATCCCGCCCGAGACGCACCCCGACTCCTATGAACCTCCACTTCAGAAGATTGGTACCCCTGTTGCTGATACCCCTCCACCTCCACGCCCTTGAGCGCATCGGTAGCACCTTCGCCACCATTCCCTCCAAGACCATCCAGAGCCTCAACCTCTCCGAACGCACCTGCGCCGACCGCGCCCTCAAAGCCCTCGACGCCGGCTCCCCCCGCACCGCCGCCAACGAACTCAAACGCTTCGAGACCGAATTCCTCGAAACCGCCCCCGACGAAGCCCTCGACTGGGCCCTGACCCTTCGCGCCTACGCCCTCGACCGCGCCCGCGACACCAACCAGGCCATCGACCTCTGGAAAGAAGTCATCGATCGCGCCCCAGACACCCAGCCCGCCCTCGCCGCCCGCTACTTCCTCGCCCGCGCCCTCCGCGACAACGGTAAAATCGACGCCGCCCTCACCGCCTGGCGCGACCTCCTCTCATCCCCCGAAGCCAAAACCTCCCCCTACGCCGCCCCCGCCTGCAACGCCCTAGCCGATGTCGAACTCCAGCGCGGCAACCTCGCCCCAGCCCTCGACGCCTGGCGCACCGCCCAGACCCTCGACCCCAAATCCAACCCCGATGCCATCCGCCTCGCACAAGAAGCCCTCACCGCCGTCCAAGCCTTCGACAACCTCCCCCAGGCTCTCGAACAGGCTCAAGGCCCCGACACCCTCCCCACAAGCCAACGCCGTCAACGCCTCCAACGCTTCTTCGACAACCACGCCCGCCGCCTCATGGACTTCCATCCCATCGCCCAAGCCTACCTCAAGACCCAACCCGCCGCCAAAAAAGACCCCCGCGCCGCCGCCCGCCAGAAAGCCGACCGCGACCTCACCGCCTACCTTCGCGCCGCCGCACCCCTCTACACCACCGACAACGAAAAATGGGACTTCCTCCTCCAAACCTACGACTACCTCCGCTGGATTCGCCCGTCCGACCTCCCCACCCTCGCCAAACGCCTCCCCGACCTCGTCGCCAAAGCCCCCAACCCAGAAACAAAAACAGCCCGCGCCCTCCAACTCATCCACCGATTCCGCCACTCCGGACGCCTCGCCGACGCCAAACTCCTCCTCTTCCACATAGCCAACCCCGAACAACGCGCCTGGACAACCGCAGACCTCGCCTGGCAAGAACGCAACCCAAAAGACATCTACCTCGCACTCCAGCCCCTCGAAGCCTCCCCTGACCCCCAAGTCGCCGCCAAAGCCAAACGAACCCACGCCGAAGCCGCCCGCCAAATCGAAGGCGACTACCCCACCGCCATTCGCCTCTTCCAAGAAGCACCCGACCTCCCCGCAACCCTCTGGGCCATCGCCGACTGCCACCGAAAAGCCGGCAACAAAACCGCCGCGCAGGCCACACTCGACGAAATCGCATCCCTCTTCCCAAAAGACGCCCCCGAAGCCGTCCTGCGCAAAGGCGACTGGTTTAGAGACGACGGAAACAAGAAAAACGCTATCGCCTGCTACCGCCGCCTCATGACCCATCCCGACTGGAAAAAATCCTCCCAATCCTCCCAGGCCCACCAGCGCCTCGAAGCCTACGGCATAGCCACCGGCGGCGCCGTCCTAAACGAAACCCGCTAGTCCCAAGACAGGAACCCTCCCCCATGAACCACATCCTCCGCACACCCCTGCTCCTGCTCCTCGCTGCCACCCTAGCCACCCCCGCCCTCGCCCCCCAGAATGGCCCCCCCGCCCCCCCGAAACAACCCGCCCCAGAACGCCCCACACCCCCGGCAGGCGCCCGCGCCCCAAGACCACGTGGCCCACCCGG
>JAXFQS010000166.1:0-13307 GCA_034178815.1 Kiritimatiellia bacterium
TCGGATGAGATCGACCAGAGCGGCACGGGGTATCTTCGGCATCAGAAGCGGTTGCTCTGTCGCGACTTGGCGCGTCGGCTCAACGATCTTTCGGTGGCCTGTCTCGGCGAAGACCGGGGGGCTGCGGTCGAGGGTTTCCTGCTGGCCCAGGAACTCGATCCGGAGAACCCCGCGATTCTCCTGAACCGCGCCGCGCTCAAGGGTTCCGCCAGCCTTTCGGATGCCGAAGTGGCGCGCCTGTCCAAGGCCATCGCCGAGGCGGAGCGCTCCTTGCCCCGCTTCGCCGGACGCTGGGGGCGCCTTGCGAGCGAATCCCTCTTCGAGGCCTTTGCCGCCGCGCCCGGCACCCGTCCGACGGCGCAGGACGCGCTTGAGACCATTCGCGCCCGCAAACTCGAACAGGCCGGCTGGCAGATTGTAAACCTAAACTTCTCCGAGGCCGAGAGGTTGGCACGATGGCTGATGGATCATGGCAAGAAAGAGGACCCAAAGGTGTGGACCTGTCTGGCCCTTTCCTTGGCAGGTCAGAAACAGCCCCAAGGCGCCAAAATGTGGATCGCCCGCGCCATCGCCAAAGGCTTCAGCGAGAAAGACCTCGCCACCGTCCAGGCCTTCCTCGACTACTGCATGGGCGACTACCCCCAGGCCCGCCGCCAACTCGAACGCGTCATCAAAGTCAACGCCGACGCCGCCCACTACATCGGACTGCGCGCCCGCCCCAAAGTCCTCCAAATCCTCGACGAACAGAGCGAAGAACTCCAGGCACTCGCCCTGCTCGCTGATGTTCTCTTCGCCCAGAAACGCCACCCCGAAGTCGAAGCCCTCGTCCTCCAGATGATGTGGGAAGCCACCCGCCGCAACACCCACCCCATCATCAGCCGCGTGCAAGGAGACCTCGCCTTCGCCAAAGGCGACTACACCCTCGCCCGCGACCACTACCGCGTCGTCCTCGCCGCCACCCCAGACCACCGCAGAGCCCTCACCAGACTCCTCGAAGTAGACCGCCGCATCGGCGATGTCGCCCAAGCCGCCACCGACGCCCGCGAAACCCTCTCCCGCCAGCCCCTGAGCCACCAAGCCCTCTGCCTCCTAGGCTACGCCTCAGCCAAAAGCGGCCAGACACCCCTCGCCAAAGACCTCCTCCTCCTGAGCAACCAAATCATACCCAACGCCGACGCCCAAGCCGAACTCGCACGCCTCGCCCTGGCCTCAGACGACCTCCCCCGCGCCAACCGCCTCCTCACCCAGGCGCTTGCCCTCGACCCCGAAAACGACCGCGCTTGGGCCGACCTAGCAACCCTCCGCCTGCGCGAAGGCAAAACCACCCAAGCCATGCAAGCCATCAACCGCGCCATCGCCATCCGAGACGACCTCGTCCTCCACCGCTTGGTCAAAGCCCGCATCCACCTCTCCCTCAAACAGTACGAAGAGGCTGCCTCCGTCGTCTTCCCCTATGTGGCGACTCGCGCCCACGAACCACGCCCCGTCCGCGACGAACTCGAATCCATCCTTGAGGCCATCCGCGCCGCGAAATAGCCCCCCATGCTCCTCACCCTCCGCCACCTCATCGAATACGCCCTCTTCCGCCTCGCCTGGGGCCTCCTGCGCCTAATTCCCGAGCGCAAAGCCTACGCCGCGGGGCTATGGATCGGGCGCGTCGGAGCCCGCCTCGTGCCAAGACGCAAACGCATCGCCGTCTCCAACATTCTAGCGGCAGGCATCACCCAAGATGTCGCCGAAGCCGAGCGCATCGCTGTTCGCTCGATGGGCCATTTCATCGGCCACATACTCGAAACCATACGCTCCGGCGACAAGGTCGCGGCGCACTGGCGAGACCATGTCGCTATCGAAATGTCGGATAGTTGGCTGGACTTCATCCAGGGCCACGACAAGCCGTTTATGATTGTCTCCGGGCACTTGGGAACCTGGGAAGTCGCGGTACCGGTCATCTCCTCCTTTCGCCCGATGATCGCCATCGCCCAAATGATGCAGAACCCCTATGTCGCACGCTTCATGCAGCGCAGCCATTTCCGCGGACGCATCACGGTCATTGGCAAGGAGCGGGGCTTTTCTGCTGGGGTGATGCGCCAGTGGCAACGCGAGAAGTCGGCACTGACCATCCTAATGGACCAGCGTGCGAGCGGGCGTTCCGGGGTGCGACTGCCCTTTTTCGGCAGGGAGACATTCGTGTATACTTCGCCGGCGCGGATTGCGCTCAAGAGCGGCTGCCCGATAATATTCGGGGCATTCGTCCGCGATGGTCTGTTGCACTACCGGATGTACTCGACGGATCCGCTTGAAATCGAACGAACGGGGGACTTTGACGAGGATGTGAAGCGGTTGACGGCGCTTTTGCTCAAGTGCCTTGAAGGGTGCATCCGGCGCTGGCCGGAGCAGTACTTGTGGATGCACAATCGCTGGAAAGCGTGATGGACGACTGGATTGACATTCGGCGCGACGAGGCGCACATTGCCCGCGAGCGCAGGAAGGCGAGGGAACTGAGGGCTTCTGACTGGTGGCGGCGGCAGTGTGCTGCGGGGGTGTGCCACTACTGCGGGAAAAAGGTGGGGGCGGAGCATCTGACAATGGATCACATTATACCTGTGGCGCGGGGCGGCCGGAGCGTGCGCTCGAATGTGGTTCCCGCCTGCGAGGCGTGCAACAAGTCGAAAGCCGCGGTCACGCCCGCGGAGCAGATTCTCTCCCAGCTCTTTCCCGAGGGAGCCCCTGTCGACTGGCCGGAAAACGATCCTGAGGAGGCGTGAGAATGGATTCGATTGCCGATTTGCTTGAGCGCGTGCGCGAGCGCATCGAAGGGGCCTGTTCCCGTTCGGGGCGCGCCCCGGAAGAGGTGCAGGTTTTGGCCGTGACGAAGACGCACGGGCCGGATGTGGTACGAGAGGCTTTTGAGGCGGGGCTTGGCATTGCGGCGGAGAACAAGGTGCAGGAGGCGGCCTGGAAGATACCCGAATCTCCGCCCGGTGTGGAGTGGCATCTGATTGGCCACTTGCAGCGCAATAAAGTCCGCGCGGCGCTGGAGTACTTCACCTGCATCCATTCGGTCGACTCTCCCGAACTGGTGCGTCGCCTCGACGCGCTTGCGGGCGAATGCGGCAAGCGCCCCGAAATCCTCCTGGAGGTCAATGTCTCGGGCGAGTCCACCAAATTCGGGCTCAAACCCGACGCCCTTCCGGAAACAATCGAAGCGGCGCTTGAGGCGCGCAACCTGACCCTCACGGGATTGATGACCATGGCTCCCTTCTCGCCCGAGCCTGAGGATGCCCGCCCCGTTTTCCGTGCCCTCCGCCAGTTGCGCGACAGCATGGAGGCACGCTACGCCATTGCCCTCCCGAGGCTCTCGATGGGGATGAGTGGAGACTTCGAGGTCGCGGTCGAAGAGGGCGCCACCTGGCTCCGTCTGGGCACCGTGCTCTTCGGCCAGCGTCCCAAATACCGCCCGTCGCCGATTGTCGAGAACTTCGAACCCTGACCCTTCCAACCATTCCCCGAAAAGAATCGCCGCAAGGAGCGCCCAACCGGGCAACTCTTTGCGGCGATTCCTGTTCGTGACTTGCCTTCGCAGGTTGCAACCTCTCGCTTCGTGAATCCTTTACGCCGTTTGGGCTTCCGCGCCGATTCCTGAATCGAACATTCTCGAAGTTCCCTCTCTCCGACGCGGTCGGTCAGAAGTTCGTTTCCAACCGGCGGGAACTCCCGGGGCAAGACCTTCTCTTGAGGGCAACGCCATCTCTTGCCGCGCGCTCATCCGGCAACTTTTTTCAAAAGTTTCCTGTTTAGCCGAATAGTGGAAGGTAGGCTGGATAGGGCAGGAGAGGTTGGCACCTTCTGGGGGAGGGAATAGGCACCAGTCGGATGCGGAGGCAGGCAGGAATTCGCCCTAAAGGTACACACCTTCGCCACCAATTGCTGCCCCACACCGAGAGGCTCGGTCGGGGATGGGGGTGACTCCGGCTGTAGCACCAGGGGCGTTTCGGCACGGGCTTCATCCAGAGTCACCTCCGACCGTTTAACCGCCCGCATCATTGGCGCGCGCGGCGTTTCGGCAAGGGCATCCCCAAGGGGCGCGGCCTGATGCCAATCTTTTGGCAAACTTGCCGGGGTCGGGGGAATTTGCTTGACATGATTTAGCAGTTTTGCTAAATTGCAAAACACAAGGAGGTTGATTCCAATGGAACGGTACAATCGAAAGGCGCTCCGCCCGGAGGCAGATTTTTTCAAGGCCCTCGGACACCCGACACGGCTCTGGATTGTGCGGCAACTGCTCGACTCGGAGCACTGCGTCTGTGAGTTCGTCGCCGCCGTGGGAGACGAGTTTCCGACCATTAGCCGCCACCTCGCAGTCCTGCGCGAGGCGGGGGTGGTTGTCGACGAACGGCGCGGCCAGTCGGTCTACTACCGCCTCTGCTGTCCCTGCCTGCGAAATCTTCTGGACTGCCTCAACCATCGTGCCGGAAAGGAGGCCAAGTGATGGGCGCGTTTACGGCACTGGCAGACCTCGTCGCCTACGGACTCCTGGGGCTCGAGCGCGGCGCCCCGCTGGGGAAGTCGGTGCACTTCTTCATCGAGGACACCACCAAGATTTTCGCCCTGCTCTCGGCACTGGTCTTCGTCGTCGCCTTCCTTCGCGCCGGGGTGGATGCCGAGCGCATCCGACAGTGGCTCTCGGGGCGCAACCGCCTGCTCTGCTACCTTCTGGCCGCCCTGCTCGGCGCCCTCACCCCCTTCTGCTCCTGCTCCTCGATTCCCCTCTTCCTAGGCTTCGCCGCCGCGCGCATTCCAATAGGAATCGCCCTCTGCTTTCTTATCGTCTCACCCGCAATCAACGAAGCCGCCGTGGCGATGCTGGGCGGGGCTCTGGGGTGGCGGTTGACAGCAGTCTATGTCGCGCTCGGGCTCCTCTCGGGCGTGTTGGGGGGAATCTTCTTCGATGCCATCAAGGCAGAACGCTACCTCGCGCGCGACCTCCTTTCGATTCCGCCCGTGCCCGCCTCCTGCGCCTGCGCAGGGGCACGACTCCGCCCCGCTTTCGCTCAGCGCCTAGCCTTCGCCAAGGCTGAAACCCGCGCGATTTTCGCCCGCCTGTGGCTCTGGATTCTAGGCGGCATCGCGCTCGGCGCGGGGCTACACGGCTACCTCCCTGACGGGTGGATTGCGGCTCGATTGGGGGGCGGGGAATGGTGGAGCGTACCCCTTGCCGTCGCGCTGGGGATACCAACCTATGCCAACGCCACAACGGTTATTCCCGTGGCTGGAGAGTTGATTCGCCAGGGTCTGCCGGTCGGTACCGCCTTCGCCTTTATGCTCTCGACGGCGGCGGCGTCGGTTCCCGAGTTCGTGATGCTGCGCAAGGTGCTCTCGCCGCGCCTTCTGGCGTTGTTTGGCGGGTGGTTGATGGTCTGCTTCACGCTCATCGGATGGTTGCTCAACCTCTTTGGATAAGGAAAGGAACGGGATATGGTGATACGCATCTACGGCCCTGGCTGCGGGAAGTGCCGGGCGCTTGCCGAACGCGTCCAGGGCATTCTTGACTGCTCAGGAATCGAGGCCTCTGTCGAGAAGGTGTCCGAGCTCGGGCAAATCGTCAATCGCGGGGTTTTGATGACGCCTGCGCTTGAGATTGACGGGCGGATTGTCTCCTCGGGGCGCCTTCCAGAGGTGGCCGAACTTGTCCGGCTTATACCCGGTTCGCATCTGCCTGAGGAAGGCCTCGGAACACCGAAAAGAGCCCGCTGGAAGGCACTGTTGGCAGTGGCACTGCTGTTGCTGGCGGCGGCGGGCGTGGCCGTGCCGGCCCTGCGCGAGTGCCCATCGGAGCAGCCTCCGGATGCTGCGCAAGCGACCTGTCCGGAGGGGGCGGTCGGGGTCTACTGGTTCCATCGAACCCGGCGCTGTCCGACCTGCAATCGCATCGAAGCTGCGGTGCGCCAGACGCTTGGCGATGCCTTTCCCGAGGAAGTTGCCAAGGGCCTCGTCGTCTTCCGCTCGGTCAATCTCGACGCGCCGGAGAATCGCCCCTTCGTCGACCGTTTCCAGTTGACCTCCGGCACGCTGGTTATCCAGCGCGGCGACCGATTCGAACGGATGGATGAGGTCTGGCGGTTGGTACGGGACGAACCCGCGCTCGCCAACCGTCTGTGCACGCGCCTGCGTACCTTTCTGACCCCGGGATTGCCATGAGTCTCGCCGCGGCAACCGCCCTTTGCGCCTGGTTCGGACTGGTCAGCGCCATCAGCCCTTGCCCGTTGGCGACCCACGCGCTTGCCCTCGGCGTTCTGGCGCGAAACGCCCCGGCGCGCACCGTCCTCGCGCGCGCAATCCTTTATTCTATTGGTCGCGCCACGGCCTATACGATTCTAGCCGCCCTGATTGTCCGCGGCATCGTCGCCGCCCCGCACCTCTCCGATCTTCTGCAGCGCGAACTGCCCCGTCTGATTGGCCCCCTGTGCATCCTCGCGGCCGTCTTCCAGTTGGGACTGCTTCCGTTCCCTGAGCGGTTGGGCGGACATCTGGCGGGACGAATCGAACCACTGGCCGCCTTGCCTTGGGGCGCGTTCGCCCTAGGCATTCTGCTGGCGCTCGCCTTCTGCCCCTTCTCCGCCGCATGCTACTTCGGGGCTCTGATTCCCTTAGCGGCTGAACGCGCATCCGCTTTCCTGCTGCCGGCCGCCTTTGGTATTGCGTCCGCCCTTCCCGTCGCGCTGCTGGCTCCCGCCGCCGCCCGAGGACTGGAGCGTATGGCTCAGAGCGCCGGACGCCTCGCTGCCTGGGGAAAACGCCTGCGCCACGCCACCGCCTGGGGCCTTTTGGGGCTGGGCGTCGTGCTCGTGATGCGCAACCTGATGAGCCCTTGAGCGCCCCCTAATCCAGCCCATTGGCGATGGCATCAGTTCGGGATTGAAACACTCTCGCCGATGTGCTATACTCACCGCGATGTTCACCCGCCTTTCCATCTTCCTCCTCGCCGCCTTGCTCTCCGGACGCTTCGCCTACGCCCAGGAGCAGGCCGTCGTCTCGGTCGTCAAAGAGGCCGCCAACAAGCAGACCGTCTCCCTCGGCGATGTGCGCGTCTCCGGGCCGCAGGGGCAAGCCTTCCTCAGGACTTTGCAGCGCAATCTCCAACTCTCCGGCTACTTCACCGTCGCCCAGTCCGGTAGCGTCCGCATCAGCGGAAGCGTCCGGGAAACAGCCCCCGGTCAAGCGACCATCGCCTGCACCGTAGACGCACCTGCCAAACGCTTCCGCTACAGCCAATCCGGCGATTCCGAACGCGCCGCTAGAGGCCTTGTCGACACCCTTGTCGAACAGTTGACCGGCAAGAAAGGGATGGCATCCTCCCAAATCGCCGTCATTCTTCATCGCAGTCCCGACAACGCCGACCTTTATACTATGTATGCCGACGGCTACGGACTCCGCCAGTTGACCCGTACCGCCCGCGCTGCCGTCGGGCCGCGTTGGAGCCCCGACCGTTCGAGCCTCTACTTCACCTCCTACAAGCGCGACTTTCCCGCCGCCTACCGCGTTGGCGCCGACGGCTCTGGCTTGCGCCCGCTCATCCGCTTCAACGGCCTCTCCACGGGCGCGACACTGGCACCCAACGGCGCCTTGGTGGCTTTGATTCTCTCCTACAATGGCAACCCCGAACTCTGCACCCTAGACCCCTTCGCCGCACGCCTCAAGCGCCTGACCAAGACCAAATATGCCGCTGAAGCCTCCCCTTGCTGGTCACCCGACGGTCGCCAGATTGTCTATGTCAGCGACGCTTCCAAAAGCCCCCAACTCTACATCTGCGAACTTGCTTCGGGGAAGATTCGCCGCTTGACCTACCGCGGTTCCGAGAGCGTCAACCCTTGCTGGGGTGCCAATGGCCTGATCTGCTTCGCAACCCGCCGCGGGGCCGGCTATCAGGTAGCCACAATCGACCCGCGTATCGGCGAAGCGTCCGTCAAGTTGGTAGGCGAGGGGGAGTCTCCTTCCTGGGCGGCGGACGGGCGCCATATTGTTTGTTCCCGCAAAGAAGGGCGCAAGTCCGCGGTCTGGCTGCTCGACACGCAGGGCGATGCGCCCGTTCGACTTACCCGCCATCAAGGTAACTGGATTTGTCCGTCGGCGTCCCGCTGAGGGTTTCATCTGTTTCAATCCACCACATCAAAAGGCTCAATTATGCGTCATTCACTGCTGGCATTCCTCTCGGTTTCTCTCTTGCTTGGTCTGGGAACCGGGTGTAGCGACAAGAAGTCCGTCGAAGGCGAAGGTCCGAGCGAGATTCCTGAGCAGATTGTCGACGAGGAGACTGGTCGGCCTATCGAGGCTGGAGAGGACTTTTACGGTCGCGAAGCTGTCGAGGGGCTGGGGCTGCAGCCGGTCTATTTCGGCTTCGATTCATTCCTTCTGCCTTCCTCGGAGACGGCCAAGATTGACAAGGTGGTGCAGGTTTTGGCGGACAATTCGTCGTATGTCTGCATTGTCGAGGGGCACTGTGACGAGCGGGGCTCGAACGAGTATAACATTTCGCTCGGGGAGCAGCGTGCGCAGACGATTCGGGCTTATATCACGGCGGCTGGCATTGCGCAGGAGCGGATTCAGACCAAGAGTTTCGGCGAGGAGAAGCCTGCCGTCACGGGGTCTGGCGAGTCGGCTTGGCGGCTGAACCGCCGGGGCGAGTTCAGCGTCCGCAAGTAGCAGTCTATCGATTCGATTCTCCGGCGGCCTGCGGGTCGCCGGATTGGTTCTATGATCGCTCCTTTTCTTGCATTCATTGGTCTTGGCGAGTCGTGCGGCAGCCTTGAGGTTCTGCTGATTATCGCGGTGATTCTCATCGTATTCGGGCCTAAGAATCTGCCCGAACTGGTGCGCAAGTTTTCGCGTGCGATGTCGATGATGCGGCGGGCGGCGGATGACTTCAAGAATCAGATTATGGAGATGGATCAACCGCCGTATAAGGAGCCGAAGGATTTCTATGCGTCGTCGCCGTATCCTGGGCAGGGAGTGGACATTGACGGGGTTCCGGCTTTGACGCAGCCGTCGACGGAGGAGTCCGATTCGCTGGCGCAGGCGGCGAAGGCTGCTGCGCTTGGGGGACCGGATTCTTTTGCGTCTGATGCGGCGGCGGGTACGCACCTGTCGCCCGAGGAGGTGGCAACCTCTGGCGGGGAAGGTGGACACCTTCAGGATGGGGAGGTTGGCACCTGTCGGGATGGGGCGCAGCCACCTTCCGATTCCGGCGGAGCGGCGTCGGTATGCTGACGCGTTTTGATATTCGGCGGGGGGATGATGCGTTCGAGGATCCTCCGCGCCCGTTTATGGAGCACTTGATGGATTTGCGCAAGTGCCTGATTCGGTGTGGCGCGTCCTGGCTGCTGGGGACGGTGCTGATGGGGTTTGCCACGCCGTTGGTCTACCGTTGGCTGACGGCGCCTTTTACGGAGTCGGCGGGGCAGACCTATAATGTGCAGTTGACGGGGCTTGAACTGACGACTGGCGTTTCGATTATTTTGAAGATTGCGCTTTGGGGGGGCGTCGCGGTGGCTTTCCCTGCGTTGGTCTACTTCATTGCCCAATTCATCTTTCCTGGGCTCAAGCCGAGCGAGCGGCGGCTTATCGGCGGAACCCTTCTGACCTCGGCGATTCTCTTCGTCGGCGGCGTTGCGATGGCCTACCGCCTGACCCTCAAGGTCGCCTTCGAGGTGCTTATCCAAATCTCCCAATGGGTCGGCTTCGAGGTCACTATGCTGACCATCGACCAGTATATCACCCTCGTGCTCAAGACCATCATCGCTTTCGGCATCGCCTTCCAGATGCCGCTGTTGCTGCTCATCCTCGGGTGGCTCGGATTCGTTCAGGCCGCAACCCTCCGCCGCTACCGCCGCCACGCCATTGTCCTGATCCTCGTCATTGCAATGGTCTTGACCCCACCCGAGCCCGTCTCGCAGATTCTCATGGGAATCCCCATGTACCTGCTCTACGAACTCTGCATCCTGCTGATTTCCCTCCGCCCCTCCGGCGAGAGCGAACCAGCCGCGTCCGAAAACAACCAACCCCACGGAGTCTAATATGGAACCCGATGCCGCCGCCAGCGCCAACTGCCTCACCGCACCCCTGGCTCAGCAATATGACGAAGCCTGCACCCTCTGCAACCAGATTGGAGACTGGCTTTTCGTGCACGCCTCGTCCTTCCTCGCCAATCTCCTCACCGTAGCCGTCATCTTCCTCGTCGGCTGGTTCGCCATCAACCGCCTGAGCAAACTCGTGCGCCTGCTCTGCGAACGCCGCGCCCAGAAAGATTCCCTCGTCCCCCGCCTCGTCGCATCCACCGTCAACAAGACCCTCTGGGCACTCCTGCTGATGGTCGTCGTCCAGCGCCTCGGCATCAACCTTGCTCCCGTCATTGCCGGTTTGGGCGTCACCGGCTTCATCGTCGGTTTTGCCTGCCAAGAGTCCCTCTCGAACCTCGCTGCGGGCGTTATGATAGCCATCAACCGACCCTTCAAAGTCGGCGACTACTGCGAAATGGGCGGCATCGCCGGAGCCGTTTCCGAACTCAATATGATGGCCACCACACTCACCACGCCGGACAACAAAGTCATTATCGTCCCCAACAAAACCGTCTGGGGATCCGCTATCACCAACTACTCCGCTAAGGAGACCCGCCGCGTCGACTTGACCGTCGGCATCGCCTATGGATCCGACATTCCCAAAGCCATCCAGGTCATCCGCGACACCCTGCTCGCCGACCCCCGCGTGCTCAAGGATCCCGCCCCGCTCGTAGCCGCCACCTCCTTCGGCGACAGCGCGGTCAACCTCACCATCCGCCCTTGGGTCAAGAGCGCCGACTACTGGGATGTCTACTTCGCCCAAATGAACGCCGTCAAGGCCGCGCTGGATTCCAACGGCATCGAAATTCCCTTTCCGCAGGTCGACCTCCATATCAAGGATCAGCCTAAGGTCTAGCCGCCTTCCTGTCCGATTCCCGCCATCCTTCGCATGACAGCAGAAGAACTCAACGCCGCCGCAGGCAAGTTGCGGACCGATGTCGCGGAAATGCGCGGCTACCTCGATTTGGATCATCGCCGGGAGACGCTTCAGGCGTTGGAGCGGGAGGCTTTGGCGGATGGTTTCTGGGATCGTCCTGAGGCGGCGCGGGAGGTGATTGCGAAGACCAATGCGCAGCGGGCGTTCGTGCGCCCGTATGACGAACTCTGCAAGGCGGTGGAGGATTTGGAGTTGATGTTGGCGCTTTCGGATGAGAGCGGTGGGGATGCGGACGCGCTGGCGGAGGCGTCTGCCGCGGCGCAACGGGCGGAGGAGCTGGTGGGCAAACTGCGGCTGATGTCGCTGCTGAGCGGGAAGTTGGATTCGTGCGGGGCGTATGTGACGATTCACGCCGGGGCTGGTGGGACGGAGTCGTGCGACTGGGCGGGGATGTTGTTGCGGATGTACCATATGTATTGCGAGGACGCCGGGTTCGAGGTGGAACTTTTGGATCAGCAGGATGGCGAGGAGGCGGGGGTGAAGTCGGTCTCTTTTGCGGTCAACGGCGGGTATGCGTACGGGTATCTGAAGGCTGAGCGCGGGGTGCACCGTTTGGTGCGTATCAGTCCGTTCGATGCGAACAAGCGGCGGCACACATCGTTTGCTTCGGTGGATGTGATTGCGCAGATCAATGATGACATTGAGGTGGAAATCAAGGAGGAGGATCTGCGGATTGACACCTACCGTTCTGGCGGCAAGGGGGGGCAGCATGTGAACAAGACGGATTCGGCGGTTCGGCTGACGCATTTGCCTACGGGGATTGTCGTGGCGGTTCAGAGCGAGCGCTCGCAGCACAAGAACAAGGCTAAGGCTTTCTCGATGTTGCGGGCGAAACTTTATGAGTACTACGAGGACAAGCAGCGGCGGGACATGGAGCGTTTCTACGGCGAGAAGGGCGAGATTGCCTGGGGGAGCCAGATTCGTTCCTATGTCTTCCAGCCCTACACGATGGTCAAGGATCACCGCACTGGCTGCGAGACCTCCAATGTGCAGGCCGTGATGAACGGCGACATCCAGCGGTTCATCGAAGCCTGGCTCCGTCACCGCGCGGCGTCGGGCGCAACGGGGGCCTGACCTTCCTGCCAACCAATTCCGCGTGCCGGAGCCAACCTCCGGGCCGCATCCGTACGCACCTTGGCCCGTCGGGCGGGTCAACCTTCCGGAGCGATTCCTGCCAACCTTCGATTCCGCAACCGACCCATCCCGAGCGATGAGCGAGCCGCAATCCATCATTCGAGAACTTCCCGAACAGGTCGCCAACCAAATCGCCGCCGGCGAAGTGGTCGAGCGCCCCGCCTCCGTGCTCAAAGAACTTCTGGAGAACGCCATCGACGCCGGCGCGCGGCGCATCGAAGTGGAAATCTCCGAGGCCGGGCGCAAACTCGTCGCCGTCCACGACGACGGCAAAGGCATGACCCCGGAGGATGCCCGCCTCTGCCTCAAACGCCAGGCGACCAGCAAGATAACCTGCGCGGAAGACATCGACCGCGTCACGACCCTCGGCTTCCGCGGCGAAGCCATCCCCTCCATCGCCTCCGTCTCCCGCTTCCTCATCCGAACCCGTCCCGCCGCGAGCGACATCGGAACCGAAGTCGCCGTCACCGGCGGCCGCCTCCTCGACATCCGCGAGACCGGATGCCCCGCCGGCACCTCCGTCGAAGTCCGCGACCTCTTCTTCAACCTCCCCGCCCGCCGCAAGTTCCTCCGTGCTTACGCCACCGAACAAGCCCGCCTGCGCGCCGTCTTCATAGACCAGGCCCTCGCCCATCCCGACCTCGGCTTCAGCCTCAAAGCCGATGGCCGCGAACTCCACCGCCTTCCCCCAGACGGCACCCTCGAAGAGCGAATCGCCACCCTCCTTGGAATCGAAACCCGCACCGCCATGCGCCCCGTCGACTACCGCCAAGGCGACATCCACATCGGCGGCTGGGTCGGACTCCCCACCTTCACACGCCCCGACCGCGCCGAACAATACATCTTCGTCAACCGCCGCCCCGCCACCGCCCCCGCCATCGGCTACGCCATCTCCTCCGCCTACCCCCGACAGCCCGACGGCGGCAAACCCGTCCTCATCCTCTTCATCGACCTGCCCCCCCAGCAAGTCGATGTCAATGTCCACCCCGCCAAAAGAGAAGTCCGCTTCCGCCGCCCCGACGAAGTCAAGCAAGCCCTCCGCGCCGCTATCGAATACGCCCTCGGACTCCGCCCCCCGCCGACCGAAAACAACCCTTCCCCAGACACCCAGCCCCGCCCACCAG
>JAXFQS010000167.1:0-24384 GCA_034178815.1 Kiritimatiellia bacterium
GGCTCTGTCTGGATGCATTGTGAGCATCCGGCGGCGAAACGGGATGGCTGGTTTTCCAGTCATCTCTTCTTTTTTCTCCAACTGTCTTGCATCTACACGCGCTCGTCGTGGTAGCCTTGAGGCTACGCCAATTCATAGGCACCGCCTTCCCTGGTCGCAACCAATCTCCGGTTCCGACTCTTTGGAATCGTTGGCTCAAAAAGGTTCTAACGGCTTGCGGTGTTGGCTTGATTTTGGGCCGAGGAAATCCTTTTAGAGGGTGTGCCTGAATGTGGTTTGAGATAGAGGGCGACAAAATTGTATTTAAATTATGGCTTCTGTTCAATAGGGGTGCAGTTTCCCATAGTTCAAGACAGAATCGAAAAGATGCGGTAAACCGGGGGAAAGATACGCCTCTTGAGAATTGATAAGCGACATTTATGTCGAATATGTTTGAACAGGCTCGAAATTGTCTGACACGACAAATTTGAAGTCTGCAAAAAAGAGGCTAGAGGCGGATTATCCCTTGCAAAGAGGAATTGAGATGGGATAGAATGGGTGGCGTTCCCCTGATTGGGGAGCCTAACCAGTAATCATTCTCAAGGAATCAGACAGCATGAACGCCTATGTTTCGGAAGTGTTGAACGCCACTTGCGAGAAGAACAAGTACGAGCCTGAGTTTCTGCAGGCGGTGAAGGAGGTCTTCGAGTGCATCGATCCGGCGGTTGCACAGACCCCCAAGTATCAGAAGAACGCCATCCTTGAGCGCATCGTCGAGCCCGAGCGCGTCATTCAGTTCCGCGTGCCGTGGATTGACGACCATGGCGTTTATCGCGTCAACCGCGGCTTCCGCGTCCAGTTCAACAGCGCCATCGGCCCCTACAAGGGCGGACTTCGTTTGCACCCGACGGTCAACCTCGGCGTGCTGAAGTTCCTCGGCTTCGAGCAGATTTTCAAGAACTCGCTCACGACCCTCCCGATGGGCGGCGGCAAGGGCGGTTCAGACTTCGACCCCAAGGGCAAGAGCGACAATGAGGTGATGCGTTTCTGCCAGAGTTTTATGACCGAACTGTTCCGCCATATCGGGCCCGACACGGATGTCCCCGCGGGCGATATCGGCACGGGAGCCCGGGAAATCGGCTATCTGTTCGGGCAGTACAAGCGTCTGGCGAACGAGTTCACCGGCGTGCTAACCGGAAAGGGGCTCAAGTGGGGCGGTTCGCTCATTCGCCCGGAAGCGACCGGCTACGGCCTGATTTACTTTGCGGCCAATATGCTTGAGAAGATCGGGCAGGACTTCTCTGGCAAGAAGTGCCTGGTTTCCGGATCCGGTAATGTCGCGCAGTACGCTACCGAGAAACTCTTGCAGTTGGGCGCGACGCCGCTGACCCTCTCCGACTCTTCGGGCTTTGTCTACGACCCCGATGGCATCGATCAGCAGAAACTCGAATGGGTCAAGGAACTCAAGAATGTCCGCCGCGGACGCATCAGCGAGTATGTCAAGCAGTTCCCCAAGGCGCAGTATACCGCCGGCGCCCGCCCCTGGGCTGTGCCGTGCGATTGTGCCTTCCCCTGCGCGACGCAGAACGAACTTGATGGCGAGGCTGCCAAGACCTTGGTCAAGAACGGCTGCAAGCTTGTCGCCGAAGGTGCCAATATGCCGTCTACGCCGGAAGCTATCGAAATCTTCCAGAACGCCGAGGGCGTCCTCTATGTTCCCGGCAAGGCCTCCAATGCCGGTGGTGTTGCCACTTCCGGTCTGGAAATGTGCCAGAATTCCGCCCGTCTCTCCTGGAGTTCGGCGGAAGTCGATGCTCGCCTCAAGGGAATTATGAAGAACATCCACGATAACGCCTACGAGACTGCCGCCGCGTTTGGCAAGAAGGGCGATTACCTCTTCGGCGCCAATGTGGCTGGTTTCGTCAAGGTCGCCGACGCCATGTGCGACCAGGGCTTCTGCTAAGTCCAAGGCGCAGACCGTCCGCTTCCCCTAGACAGATGTGGACGGTCGCTTGCCCTTGCTGGCCTGAGAGACCAACGGAGGTGCCTCCCAAAGCGCCCCGTTGGTCTTTTCAATCCGTCAGGGAACGGAGTTTGGGCTTGCATTGCTTCGGGGGCTTCACTAGAATGGAGGCATTGCGATTTGTTTGGTTTGACATGTGGAATTTCCAATATGAATAAGATTCTAGCCAAGACACGGCTTTCGGCCGAGGTCTACCGCATGGACATCGAGGCTCCTTTGATTGCCCGCTCCCGCAAGGCCGGGCAGTTTGTCATCCTGCAGGTTTCCGATACTTTTGGCGAACGGGTGCCGTTGACGATTGCCGATGCTGACGCGCAGACGGGGCGGGTGACGATTATCTTCCAGGCCGTTGGCGCGACGACTCGCCGTTTGGCGGAGATGAATGTCGGGGATGAACTGCCGGTATTCCTCGGGCCGCTCGGACGCCCGACTGAGGTTCGCAAATATGGCACGGTGGTCTGCGTCGGGGGCGGTATCGGCGTGGCTCCGATGCACCCGATTGCGCAGGCCATGAAGGCGGCCGGAAACCGAGTAATAGTAATTATGGGGGCCCGCACGAAGGAGTTGCTAATCCTTGAGGAGGCGATGCGGCGTGTGGCGGATGAGTTGATTATCACGACGGATGATGGTTCCGCCGGGCGGAAGGATTTGGTGACCATTCCGTTGAAGGAAGTGTGCGAACGGGAGAAGGTCGATTGCGCCGTGGTGATCGGGCCTCCGATTATGATGAAGTTCTGCGCGTTGACGACGAAACCGTTCGGGATTCATACGATGGCGTCGCTCAATGCCATTATGATTGACGGGACAGGGATGTGCGGTGGATGCCGGGTCTCGGTTGGCGGAAAAACGCGCTTTGTGTGCGTAGACGGTCCGGAGTTTGATGCGCACCAGGTGGACTTTGACAATCTGATGCAACGGCTGAAGGCTTTTAAACCTCAGGAACGGGATCATTTGTGCAATTTGGAGCGCATGGCTCGCGGGGCCGAGGCGCAACAGTAGGCTGGAGGGAAGTGATGACACCCAAAGAGCGTATGGCGATTCCTTCACAGGAGATGCCCACCCAGGAGCCCAATATCCGTCGCCGGAATATGCGCGAAGTGGCGTTGGGGTTTACGGACGAACAGGCGCGGCTCGAAGCTAGCCGGTGCCTGAATTGCGCGGCGGCTCCGTGTGTGAAGAACTGCCCTGTCCAGATCAATATCCCGAAGTTCATTGCGGCGGTTGCACAGGGGGACAATGAGGGGGCGTTTGCAACGATTCAGGAATCTTCGATTCTTCCGGCGATTTGCGGTCGTGTCTGCCCGCAGGAGCGGCAGTGCCAAAAGGATTGCACGGTCGGGAAGATATTCAAGAGTGTGGACAAGTCGGTCGGCATTGGGCGGTTGGAGCGTTATGTGGCGGATTGGAAGCGCAATCAGGGGGCGCCGGTTCGTCCACAGATTGCGCCCTCGACCGGTCGCAAGGTGGCGGTTATCGGGTCTGGCCCTGCGGGGATTACGGTTGCAGCCGATGTGCGCCGCGCGGGGCATGAGGTGACGGTCTTTGAGGCGTTCCACAAGAATGGCGGGGTTCTGGTCTACGGCATTCCGGAGTTCCGTCTTCCGAAGAGCATTGTGCAGAAGGAGATTGATGGTCTCAAGGAGATGGGGGTTCGGATTGAGAACAACTTTGTGGTTGGGCGGACTCGCACGCTGCGGCAGTTGATGGAGGATGACGGGTTCGATGCGGTGTTTGTGGGAACGGGCGCAGGGTTGCCTCGTTTTATGGGGATTCCCGGAGAGAATTTGGTCGGGGTCTTTTCCGCGAGCGAGTATCTGACTCGGGCGAATTTGATGAAGGCGTATGACTCAGAGCACGCCGACACGCCGTTTTATCCGGCTCGAAGGGTGGCGGTTCTCGGGGGCGGGAATGTGGCGATGGACGCGGCCCGGATGGCGCTTCGTCTGGGGGCGGAGGAGGTGCATTTGGTCTACCGCCGGAGCGAGGCGGAGATGCCGGCCCGTGCGGAGGAGGTGCATCACGCCAAGGAGGAGGGGGTCATCTTCCATACTTTGGGTAATGCGGTGGAGATTCTCGGAGACGATCAGGGTCGTGTCAACGGAATGGTCTGTGTCCGCTTTGAACTGGGCGAGCCGGATGCTTCGGGGCGGCGCAGTCCGGTGCAAATCCCGGGAAGCGAGCATACGGTTCCGATTGATGCGGTGATTGTCGCGATTGGGAATAGTTCGAACCCGTTGATTCCGGCGACGACGGAAGGGCTTGAGGTCAACAAGCGCGGCAACATTGTGGTGAATCCCGAGACGAATGAGACCTCGATAAAAGGTGTCTTTGCGGGGGGCGACATTGTGCTTGGGGCGGCGACGGTTATCTTGGCGATGGGCGAGGGGCGCAAAGCCGCGGCGGCTATCAACGAGTATCTTAAGTCGCTTTAGCTGCGTTGCCGTTCTGCCGATTGGTTGAGGCCATGCCGTTTGACGGCATGGCCTTTTTTCTTGGGGCGGGTTGCAACCTTTTGGGGCGGGGGGTTAGCACATTGTGTTTGGGTTGGTTGCAACCTGTTGAGGGAATGGGTTGACAGGAATAGGGGCAGAGGGTGCTCGGTTATTTCTTGCCCAGACCGAAGCGGTTTTGGATGCGAACAACCCAGGTGGGGTTGAGGCGGAAGATGACGCCCTTGCCCCATTCGATGAACCGCCGGGTGCGTGTCGGAGGTCGGCGGCGTGTGAAGTCTGGAGTGATTCCCGCTTCGCGGAGCACCTTCAGTCCGAAGGGCTCCCAGCAGCCTTTGTGCACGGCGTCGACGAACGGGAGGATTTGTCGCTTAGTGCAGAGCAGGGGGCGGGGTTCGTCGGCACACGCGAAGGAGCCTAGGCGTTCGAACTCCCAAATGCTTTCGCATCCGCGGACGAGGCGCAGGAAGAAGTCGCGGTCCCAGATTCCCGCCTGCGTGGCGATGCAGTAGGCAGTGTTTTTCTCGTAGAGTCCCAATTCCGGCTCCGGTGCAAAGGTCTGTGTCGGGGGGGGATTCGGCAAGAGACGGAGGTTGACGGCGCGGTGTCGGCGGCAGAGTTCGAGGTGGCGGGCAATGTCCCGGGTTGGCACCGGAGCGGAGAGAAAATAGTCATCGCAGAGGTAGATGAGGTAGGGCGTCTGGATTTCGCGCAAAGCCTCCTGCATCAGGCGCGACCAACTCTTCCCCGTGCCAATCGTGAGGATGCGGTCAAAGACCAGATTCGCGGCATTTGGCGGCGTGCTCTCCGTCGCCAACACCAGTTCGTAGGGACAGTCCGGCCAGTATTGCCGCCACAGTTTCGAGAATGGTTCGAGCAAGTCCGAGTAGCGGTTGCAGGATCCGACCACGATGGTCAGTTCGCCGGCAGAGGGGGAAAGATGGGCATTCATCGCAGAGCAAGTTTAGAATGGTTTAGCGATTGCGGGTGGGCGGACGCACACGGTTCCCTCGCAACGGTTCAGCCTGATAGGGATCTTCCGGCCAATAGTGTTTCGGGTAGCGACCGCGCAACTCCTTGCGAACCAGCGCATAGCCGTTGTCCCAAAAACTTTTAAGATCGGATGTGACCTGGACGGGCCGTCGCGCAGGCGAGAGCAGATGTAGCAGAACAGCCACCTTCCCGCCCGCGATGCGAGGCGTTCCCTGCAGACCGAACGCTTCCTGGATGCGTAGTTCCGCAAACGGAATCTCCGCCTCGTAATGGATGCGGCACCGCGCGCCGCTGGGCAGAAGAAAGTCGGAAGGAGCCAACCGGTCCAACTCGGCGCGGCGCCCCTTGAGGTAGAAAGAAAGCAGTACCTGAGACAGGTCGATTTGACGCAACTGCTCCCATTTCAAAGCCTTCGGCGCAACCACTGGCAGCCACTCCGCCGCATCGTGCAAAAGCGCCTCGTCGGAAAGATCAGGCCACCCATCGTCGCCGCAAGTGCGTTGCAGAAAAGCCATTCGCGCCCGCAAAGCCATCGCGCCCTTGCTCCAATCGAGGTTCGAGATTCCCTTGAGACGAAGTCCTTCCAACTGAGCCTCCAGCAGATTTCCCGCATTGGAAAGTGGCGTTTCCGTAACCACAATCGCCCCCAGGCGCTTCTGCCGAACCGCCTGCACACCATCCTTGCGGCGATCCCAGCGCGTAACCTCCCGAATGGTCTCAAGATGCGGAAAATAGCGCTCAATCCAAGCCAAGTCAAACGCCTCCGCCGAACGAATCCGCAGCCCCTTCTGCCCCATATCCTGAAGTTCGCGGACAACAACCCATTCGCCCGGAGGAACCCTTCCCGACTCCGCCGTTCCAACTGAGCCATCAGACAAAAGAAAGCAATCGCCCTCACGCCTTTTGGCAATGCGATCGGGATACCCCAAAGCCAGCAACAGCCCCGGCGGAACCGAATGGTCTTGGGGCTTCCTACCTTCCAATCGCCGCTTGAGTTGCGTTGCCAGCCCCGGCTCCTCGGCAATCTCCGCGGCTAGATGACAGGCAGCATTCCCCCATCCGAATGCCTCCGCGCGGAGAATCAGGTTGCCTAGCCGTGGGTGCAGAGGGTATCGAACCAGCGCCTTGCCGTGTGCGGTCAAACGGCCTTCTGGCGTAAGAGCCCCCAGTTCCTCAAGCAAGGTTCGCGCCATTTGCCAGTTGCGTACGGGCGGCGGGGTTGGCCAGCGCAGGGCGTGGAGGTCTGCTGAATACCAATCCGCCGCTTGCAGGACTAGGGAGGAGAGGTCTGCTTGGGTGATTTCGGGCAGGGCAGAATCTTGGAGTTGGGCGTCTGTGCTTTTATCCCAGAGCCTCCAGCATACGCCTGGTTCGAGGCGTCCGGCACGACCTTTGCGCTGTTCTGCCCTGTCATGTGAGATGGGAATGGTTTCCAGGCGGGGCATTCCTGTGGTTGGCGAGAGACGGGGCACGCGTACTTTGCCGCTGTCGATGACGATGCGAATGCCTTCGATGGTGACGGAAGATTCGGCTATGGAGGTTGCCAGCACGATTTTGCGGCAGTTGGCAGGTGCGGGGCGGACGGCTTGGTCTTGAAGGGGGCGGTCGAGGCGTGCGTAGAGGGGGGCAATGATGGTATTTTCGTCCAGGATTCGTTCGCGCAGGAAGTCTTCGCAGTGGTGTATTTCGCCTTCGCCGGGCAGGAATGCGAGGATGGATCCGTGTTCTTGCTCTAGAGCGCGGAGGATGGCTTCTGCGGTGGATTTCCAAAGTGGCAAGGTGGATGGGCGGGAGAGGTAAATGGTGTCGACAGGAAAGCGTCTGGCCTGGCAGGTTAGGGTTTTGGTTTGGGGGCCGAGGTAGGTGCGAATCGCTTGAGGATCAAGGGTGGCGGACATGATGACGAGGCGCAGGTCTTCGCGCAATGCTTTGCGGACATCGTCGACGAGTGCCATGCCCATATCGGTGTGAATGCTGCGTTCGTGGTATTCGTCGAAGATGATGCACCCGATGCCGTTGAGCTCCGGGTCTTGGAGGAGTCGCTGGGTAAGAATGCCTTCGGTGAGTACATCGATTCGGGTAGTCGGGCTCGTGCGGTTTTCGAGGCGGACTTGGTAGCCGATAGTGGTTCCGACGGGTTCGCCGCGCTGGCGCGCCATATAGTTCGCGGCCATCCGGGCGGCTAGTCGACGGGGTTCGAGAAGGAGGATTTTGCGGCCTTTGAGCCACTTGGCGTGGAGGAGGGATGGTGCGACAAGGACGGTTTTCCCGGAACCCGGCGGCGCCTGGAGAACGACGGGGCGGTTGTGGTCGAGGGCTAGGTGGAGATCGGGGAGGATTTGTTCAACGGGTAGGGGCATAGGGTTGGGCATCGGGGAAGCGTCGGCGCAGTTCGTAGGCGAGGACGGCGGCGGCGGAAACGACATTGAGGGAGTTCTTGGCTCCGAACATGGGGATTCGGACGACGGCGTCGCATTGGCCGATGTCTTCGGGGGCGAGACCGAAGCGTTCGCTGCCGAGGATGATGGCGCAGGGGAGGCTCCAGGGATAGTCTGAAGGGGCAGGCGCGTCTGCGACGGTTTCGGCGGCAATGATGGCGAGTCCTTCGCTGCGGAGCGTGGCAATTGCCTCGCGCAGGGTCGGAAATCGACGCCAGGGGGTCGCGCCTTGCGTGCCGAGGGCCGCAGCGGCAACACGGGGGTCACTTTGCGGGTCGGGGGTGTAGCCGGTGAGGAGAATCTCTTTGAGGGCGAAGCACTCGGCAGTGCGGAAGATTCCGCCGACATTCATAGCCGAACGCAAACTGTCGAGCACCAGCGAGACGGGCAAGCGGACGGTGGCGGCGGGTAGCAAGGAATCGGAGTCGAGGATAGTAATGTCCGTGGGCTTTTGGTGTTTAACTTCGCGCTCAACAGGTACTAATATGTGCCAGAAATCCTCTCGTACCATTTGGGGGCGAATTAAATCGGCCAACCGTACGAGGCGCGGCAGCCCGGTTCCGCGCATCCAGGCTTGGACGGCGATGGCCTCCTGCTCGTTCCAACGGGCGTCCAAAGCCGAGAGTTTCTGGAAAGCTAGCGTCCACAGACGCTCCTCGGAAGGATGGCGTTTTTCCCCCATCGCGCTAGACTCCGAAGGCCTTGAGTGCCTTGGGCAAATCGGCGAAGTCGTCCAAAATCGCGTCCGCCCCGAGCAACTCCTCCCGACTGCACCAGCCCGTCCGGACGGCGATGGCCTTGGCCCCAATCGCGCGCGCGGCCCGAATATCAAACGGCGTGTCACCTGCCAACGCCACGACCCGCCCCGGTGCGCGCGATTGCGCCAGACGGGCAATATCGTCGCGGTCCGCCGCTTCGCTACCGTAGGCCCCGAAGGTGAAGAAACGGTCAAGCCCGCCATGGCGCAGTTTGACCCAGGCGGCAACCTCCGAATTGCCCGTCACCAACCCAAGCGCCGCCCGCGTAGAAAGGCTTTGGAGCAGATCCGGAACACCCGGGAAAACCAAAGGCGGCTTCTTTGCCAGTTCCTCGTCGACACGCTTGCCGATGGCCGCGAAAAAGCGCACCTCCGCCTCCCTCGTAGAGGCAATCCCGCACTCCGCCGCAAGCCTCCTCAGCAGGGCAGAGTCGGTCGCCCCGACAAACGAAATGCGTTCAGGGTGGGGGTATCGCGTGCCGTAGACCTCGTCGAAAAGCGAGGCAAAGACCTTGTGCATGACCCCGGCACGCAAAAGCGTGCCGTCAATATCAAAAAGGACTGCAGGGGAAGACTCGACGGGAGACATCGGGCATCAATTCGGAAGAGACCACCGGACAGGCGAAATCGAGAGCGGCTTGCGCGTCTGGTTGTCCAACACCAAAAGCGCTGCGTCCAACCGAGTCGGGCCCGAAGCCACCTCGAATCGAGACGGCATCCCCGTGAGAAACTTCTTGAGAACTGGGTCAATCTCACGCCCGATCACAGAGTGCGAAGGACCAGTCATCCCCACATCCGATATGTAAGCCGTGCCCCCGGGAAGCAACTGCGCGTCATTGGTTTGCACATGCGTATGCGTCCCGAAAAGAGCCGCAACCCGACCGTCCAGATAGTGCCCCAAGGCAATCTTCTCGCTTGTGGCTTCGGCGTGAATGTCGACAATAATAGGGATGTTTGCCGGGAGCGACTTCAACGCCTGATCGGCGGCCCGGAAAGGGCAGTCGCACGGATTCATAAAGACCCGGCCTAGGAGCGAAATGATGCCAATGTCGCCATAGTTCGTGTGTATGACCGCAGTACCGTTACCCGGTGTCCCAGGCGGGAGATTGGCCGGCCGGATGATACGCTTGTCGCTGCCGGCTAGAGGAGCAAACTCCTTTTGCCCCCATACATGGTCGCCCAAAGTGATGGCATCCGCGCCGGCGTCGAAAAGTTCCTGTGCAAGGGGAAGGGTAATGCCATTCCCCGCCGCGGCATTCTCCGCATTGGCGATGACGGTATGCACCTCGCCGCTGGATTTGAGGCGGGGAACGAGTTGCTTGAAGATGTTTCTGCCGGGTGATCCGACGATATCGCCCACGAGTAGGATGTTCATAGGAATCAGCGTCCGAGGCCAAAGAGTTTGAGGGTTCTTCTGAAGTCTGCGGGGAGGGGACTGTGAGCTTTGAGTTGCTTGCCCGGGTGGGTTGGATGGGGCATTTCGATTTCCACGGAGTGGAGCATTTGTCGGGCGATGGAGATGATTCTCGGGTCCTTGGCGTGCTTGAGTCCGTACTCGTGATCGCCGAGGACTGGGTGTCTGATGCCGGCGAGGTGCTTGCGAATCTGGTGGGTGCGTCCGGTCTCTATCCGGAGGCGGAGGAAGGTAATGTCGTTGTTGGCGGCGAGGACGCGCAGGTGGGTGACGGCGCGTTGTTGTTCGAGATCTTCGGCTATCGTGGAGGGACGAAATTCCATACGGCCTGCGGCGATGGCGTTATAGACCTTTAGGACTTGGCGGGTTTTGAAGATAGCGACGGCGGCGTTGAAGGCGTCGGGGCTTTTGGCGCAGAGGATGCAGCCCGAGGTGTCGCGGTCGAGGCGGTGGACGGCGCGGAGTTCTTGGAGGCCGGTTTGAATGCGCAGGGCATCTTCTAGGCTGTCTTTCCCGACGGAGAGGAGTCCGGCTGGTTTGTCGGCGAAGAGGTAGTCGGAATCTTCCGCGAGGATGCGTACATGGCGCTGTTCGTAAGGGGTCTTTTTGTCTTCGTAGGGTGGAAATTCGACGGTGTCGCCGGGGGTTAGTCGGTGGTTGGCAATCCAGACGAGTTTACGGTTGACCCATATTACGCGTTCGTCGACGAGGGCTTTAGCCTTCCGGTTGGAGATACCGAGTTTGGCGACGAGGAAGTCTTGCAGGGTGGCTCCGGCGAGGGCTCTCGGGACGATGTGTGCGGCGCGGTTTGGGGGACGCCTGGGGCGGCTGTTTCGGGGGGTCATAGCCAATCTTCTCCGTAGGTAGCGAAAGGTGGGGGCTTAGGGGTGCGGAGCCACGCGAGGGTCTCTTTGGGGAGCAGGTTGACCTCTTCGAGGCGGTCGAGTGCAACCCAGGAGAAGTGCAACCAATCTTCGCAGGCGGCGGGTGTCAAGGTCTGGGGGGACAAGGTGGGCACCTTTATTTTGAATAGTAGGTTGATTTCGGTATGGAAGGTGCCTGCCTGTCGAAAGGCATGCTCGTTGCAACCAAGGAAGGCTTCGACAGTGGCATCGTGGCCGAGTTCCTCCTTGATTTCGCGCACAAGTGCATCGGCGGCCTTTTCGCGGGCTTCGACATGTCCACCGGGGAGATAGGCGAAACTGCGGTCTTTGGGGTGGCAGAGAAGGATTTTGCCGTCGCGTATCAGGACGCCTCGGGCGATGACTTCGTGGCTCATAGGGTTTTCATCCGTTCGTTGGGGTCGATTCGTCCGGATTGCGGATAGGGATAGGTTCCCGTCACTTGCAACAGTTCGCCCGCGAGGAAGATGGACCCGGCCACGACTAGGAGCCCGTTGTTGAGTTCTGCCCAAGTGCGCGCTAGGTCAAGCGCCGCGGGAAGGGTGTCGATGGCCTGCGACGGAATCCTCCTGAAATGGGCGCAGAGCGCCTGGGGGGAAATCGAGCGGGGATTGCGCACGGGCACCGTCCAGACGCGGTCGATCGCCGGCTCGATTGTCCGCACGGATTCGGAGACATCCTTGTCGGCGCACATTCCCGTGATGAGCCCAATCGGGCCTCGGAACTGTTGCTGGTGCAGCGATTCGCGCAGTGCCGCCATACCGTCCGGGTTGTGGGCGGAGTCCAGAATCATTGGCGGCTCTTCTTCAATCAACTGATAGCGTGCCGGCCAGACTACCGTCCGCAGCGATTCAGCATAGGCCGAGTCTGGAAGTTCCAGTCCGGAAAACTTGAGTGCGGCAAAAGCCGTTGCTATGTTCTGCAACTGGTACGAACCGCCAAGTCGGCACTGGACGCGGGGCAAATCGCCGTCGGGAAAACTCACCTTGACTAGTTGCCCATAGAGATAGCGGCGCGAAGATTCAACCGTCACATACGCCTCTGCCTGAACCAGACGGCTTCCGCACGAACGAGCCGTTTCCTCTAGGACGGCGAGTGCTTCGGGAGGCTGCGGTGCCGTTACAACCGGGCGATTTTCCTTGATGATGCCGGCTTTTTCGCGCGCAATCTCTGCCAGCGAGGAGCCCAGAATGGAGCAATGGTCGAGCGCAATGTGCGTGATGACCGACACGAGCGGCGTGACCACATTGGTGGCGTCTAGTCGTCCGCCAAGCCCTGTTTCCAGCACGACCAGTTTGATGCCCGCTCGCCTGAAAGCAAGGAATGCCGCAACCGTCAGGATTTCGAAGTAGGAGAGTTTTTCCGCTCCAGGCGCACGGTCGGCTAGTTCGAGGCAGGCGACCAGTTCGGAATCGGCAATCGGTTCCCCATTGAGCAAGATCCGCTCGTTGACCTGAAGCAGGTGCGGAGAGGTGTAGCGCCCGACCGGATACCCTGCAACACGGAACGCCGTTTCACAAATCGCAGCCACCGACCCCTTTCCGTTGGTACCCGCAATGTGAAGCGCGGCAAGTTCCAGGTGCGGATTCCCCACAGCTTGGAGTGCCGCCAGAATGCGGTCGAGACCAAGTTCAATTCCCGCCTTCGCGTGGCGGTCGAGAATAGTGGAAATGGAGTCTAACTGGTCCATCGGGCAAAAACTCCGCTCGGCAGCGCAAAGGCGCGTCCCGTGCCGTCGTCAAGAAGCATCTCTCCCGTCTCAATCCGCCCCTTGAGCGTGTTGGTTGCTTGGGCCAGGATGTTGCCCAGAACGATGGGCGTGTAGCCCGGCGTGTGAGCGGAGAGAAGGATGAAAAGAGGGTGGTCGCTGAGCAGTTTGCGGCAGAACTCAAGCGTATCGGGCAAGTCGGCTTCAATCTTATACATCTCGCCGTTTTGCCCGCGTCCAAAGGTCGGTGGGTCAAGAATAATCGCATCGTAATGGCGGCCTCTGCGGAGTTCGCGGGCAAGAAACTTGTGTGCGTCGTCGGTAATCCAGCGAATCGGATGGGCGGCCAGTTCGTTGAGCGCGGCATTCTCCCGGGCCCATTGAACCATACCCCTTGAGGCGTCTAAGTGGCAAACGCTTGCCCCAGCCAGTGCCGCCGCCAGAGTCGATCCGCCCGAGTAGGCGAACAGGTTCAACACTTCGATTGGCCGCGCGTAGCGGGAAGCCGCCGACTGGATTGTTTTCTGAATCCACCGCCACTGGGCCCGTTGCTCCGGAAATATGCCCAGATGCCCGAAGTCAGTCCCGGAGAGTTGGAAGCGGATGCCCGCCGCGTTGATGAGCCAACGCTTCGGCAGGTTGCCGCGCCCTTGCCAATGGTTACCCTCCTTGCGGTCGAAAACCGCATCGGCCCGGTTCCATAGTTCCGGGTGCTGGGGGCGCCAAATGGCCTGGGCGCAAGGGCGCGCAAGAATGCAGTCGCCAAATTGTTCGAGTTTGCGCCCGTCGCCGCTGTCGAGAAGGCGGTAGGTGTCCGGAGTCATGCTGCGTTCATCCTCGAATCTGTCCATTGCCGGTGACGATGTATTTGTAGCTGGTCAACTCCTCTAGCCCCATCGGTCCGCGGGCGTGCAACTTATCGGTGCTGATTCCCATTTCCGCGCCCATGCCGAACTCGCCGCCATCGTTGAAACGGGTGGAACAGTTCTCGAAAACCGCCGAAGAATCGACTTGTGCAAGAAAGCGCTTGGCGTTCGCAGGCGTTTGCGTTAGAATGGCGTCCGAGTGGTGCGAGCCGTAGGTGTTGATGTGCTTGATGGCCTGATCAAGATCGTCGACAGCGAGGATGTTGACCTCTTGGGACAGATACTCCTTGCCGTAATCTGACGGAGCAAGCGGAATCGCCTGTTCGAAATAGGGGGCGCAAGTCGTATCGGCGTGCACAACCACTTGATGCTTCGCCAGCCGTTTGGCCAGTTTGGGGAGCAACTGCTTGACCTTGTCCTTGTGAATCAGAAGACATTCAGCCGCATTGCAAGCGCTTGGTCTTTGACATTTTGAGTTTTCGATAACCTTGAGCGCGGTGGTGACATTCGCCGTGTCGTCTACATAGACATGGCAGATGCCGTTGTAGTGCTTGAGTACCGGAATCCGCGCTTGTTCGGTAACTGCTCGGATGAGGCGCTCTCCGCCACGGGGAATCACTACATCAATCAATCCGGCGGACTGAACCAAATGCGTCACCGCCTCGTGTCCGGGGATGTTGATGAACTGGAAGGCAAACTCCGGAAGCCCAGCCTTGGTTCCCCCCTCCGCCATAGCTTGTGCTATTGCGGCGTTGCTCTCAAGACACTCCTTGCCGCCTCGGAGAATGACGGCATTCCCCGTTTTGATGCAGAGCACGCTGGCATCGGCGGTCACATTCGGGCGGGATTCATAGATAATCGCGATGACGCCGATTGGCGTACGCTTCTTGGCGATGACCATACCGTTTGGGCGCTTGCGTTTCCAGACGGTTTGCCCAACGGGGTCTTTGAGCGCGGCGACGGTGCGGATACCTTCAACCATAGTTTGATAGCGAGTGTCGGTGAGGGTTAAGCGGTCGATCAATGCCTCCGAAAGGCCCGCTTTTCGGGCCGCTTCGACATCTTTCTTGTTGATGGCTTGTATGGCGGCTTTGCGGATCTGGAGTTCATTTGCCATGGCCTCGAGGATGGCATTCTTTTTCCTCGTTGAGAGTGTGGCGAGCTGTCGGGATGCTTTCTGCGCCTGCTGTGCGATGGTGCGGATCTGTTCGGCTAGTGTCATGGCGGAATTCCTTTTGCCGCATTGGCGGCGACGGTTCTGGAAGAAGGTCTGGAAGTGGTTGCGGCAGTTGGTTTCGTGGACACCGCCGAGGTATTGGGGGTGGTGGTTGAGATTGGCGTCGGCGAGAATTGAGAAGTGGCTTTGACCGCCTCGGAGGGAATCTGGGAGACCCCACACGACGCGGTCGAGTCTGGCGAGAACAAGTGCACCTGCGCACATGGGACAGGGCTCTTTGGTGACATAGGCGGTGCAGCCGCCAAGGCGCCAGTCGCCTAGTTGGGAGGAGGCTTGGTTGATGGCCAGGATTTCGGCGTGCGCGGTGGCTTGACGGAGGTGTTCGGTCTGGTTGTGGGCGATGGCTAGGATGGGAATGTTATCGGGGGATTCGTTGGGATTGTTTGGTGTTTTGACTATGATGCAGGCGGTCGGGACTTCGCCATCTTGAGCGGCGCGGTCGGCTTCGCGGAGGGCAAGCTCTATGAAATGGGCGTCGTAGGGGTGTTGGTATTGACTGGAGGGGCTCATGGCTTGGGGAGGGTGCGCAGGAGGGCAAGTGTCTGTTCGGCGGTATCGCGCCAGGTGAAGCGGGCGGCGCGTTCGAGCCCTTCTTTTTTGAACCGTTCTTGCCAGACGGGGGAGAGTATGGCTTGAATGATTGCTTTCTTCCACTCGACGGGATCGGTTGGATGGACGCGGAATATGGCGTTGGCTCCGAGTTCGATATGCGCGGGCGTGGCGGCGGCGATGACAGGTGTGCCGCAGGCCATGGTGTATAGGATGGTGCTGGGGAATGTGGGACTGTAGGCTGGCTCAAGGAGGAGGGTGGCGGCGGAGAGGAAGGGGCGCAGGTCTTCGGCGCGTTTGAGGGTTTCGGCGCGGACGCGGCCTTCGAGGCGTCGGTCGCGGATGATGGATTCGAGTCGACGGGTGTCTTGGGGGGCGGCGAGGATGACAAGTGGCTGGAGGTCTGTCTCTTTGCTTCTTGAGATGGCGTCGAGGAGTATATCTATGGCGTGGGGATCGTCTGGGTTGAGGGTCGCCAGAAGGTATCGTGGGGGTAGGCAGTAGGTTCGGCGGAGGGCCTCGATTTGCCCCCCTGTCGCGGGACGGAAGGCTGAACTGTGGCCGTCTGGAATGACATGAATCTTTTGGACAATCGGGTTGGCATCTCCGGCGGCGAGGGCTTGGGCGAGGGCGTGTGTGGGGCAGATGATGGCATGGGCGCGGCGCAGGCGGCGGTTGAGGAGAATGCGCCTGAAGGTGTTGATGCGGAAGAGGGCACGGAAGGAGCGCTCGCGTCCGTAGGGGCGGTCGTGGGTGACAATCACAATGGCGGCGTTTCCTGCCGGGGGAAGGAACTTGGGGGTTGGCGACCAAACAATGTCGGGGCGGGCTCGGCGGACGATTCTGGCTATCTCGTGCTGCCCGGCCAAGGTGTTCAGGTTGTGGTGCGCTCGGCGCAATCGACAGTGCTCTCGGCTGACATTCGGGAGGTCGGCATGGCGGGCAAAGATGACGGTCAAGTGTTCATCCGGCGCGAGCAGAGGAATAAGCCCCTCGGTCACGCCGCGGCAGTAGCGGGCGAGGTCGGATTGCGGATTGGTCGCCGCTCGGGCGTCGAGTAGGATATGCATGGGGCAGTTGGCGCAGTTAGAGGAAATTCCGCGCGCCGTCCGCATAGTATAGCGTATTTCCGCCCAGAATACAACGCCAATTCCCCAATCTGGGAGGTAGCAACCGTTTGGAAGAGAAGGTTGGCGCCAAGGGGTCTCAAGGGTGCGCACCTGCGGAGAGAAGTGGTGTGCAGGATGCGCGGTTGCGGATGATTTGGTTGCTCGGCCTAGGGCTGACAGGGCCTAGTTCGTGAGGCGCCGCACGCGGCGTTCAGCCCTTGGCAGGCGGATAGTGAATTGGGTGCCCTCGCCGGGCTTGCTGGAGACTTGGATTTCGCCGCCGTGGTCGCGGACGATTCGGCTCACGACCATCAAGCCAAGCCCGCTACCCTTCTTCTTGCTCGTCCGGCAAGGTTCGAAGATTTCCCCCAGCCGGGCTGCCTCGATGCCGCATCCATCGTCAACGAAGAGAATGTTGACCCAACGATCATCGTAGGAGAAGGAGACGCGGATGGTGCCCTTGTCGGGAAGCGCCTCCATAGCGTTCTTCAGCAAGTTGAAAAAGACCTGTTTAATCTGGTCGGCGTCGAGCGGCACCAACGGCAGAGAGTCGCACAAGTCGAGCACCACCCGGATGGCGCGGTTCTCAATGTCCGGCTTGAGCGTGCGCAGCGTCTCCTCAAGAATCTGGATTGGATTGCCCGGCCGCAAAACCGGCTTTCGAGGACGCAACGCAGTGAGAAACTGGGTGATGATTGCATGGAGCCGGGAAACCTCCTGCCGAGCCATCGAGGTCAATTCCGCAAGCCCCTCCCGCTGCTTGGTATCCCCGATAGAACGCACCTCGCGGTCGAGCAACTGGAGGCTCAATCCCAACGCATTGAGCGGATTGCCGATTTCGTGCGCCACCCCCGCAGCCAGCAATTTGACCGCCTCGAAGCGACCGTCCGCTAGGTCGGAAGCCTCCTGTTCCCGGTCTTTCGTGACATCCCGGAGAATCAGAAGTGTGGCAAAATCGTGCTCCTTCGTGCCCGTCAGCCGGGAAGCGTAGAAACTGATGATTCGGTGCTCCGGATAGGTCAATTCGACCTCCCTCGTGGCAAGCGATGCCCACTCCCGTTCCTTTCCACTAGTCCGATTGGTGGCTTCCCTTGCCAGTTCTTCCCACTCCCAATCCTTGAGGTAGCGGCCAAACGGCCGCCCCCGGAGTTTCTTGAAGTCGAACCCCAAGATGCGTTCTGAAGCCACATTGGCAAAGAGCAGGCGGCCCTCGGCGTCGAGCACGAGTATGCCTTCGAGGACGGTTCGGAAGATGGCCTCTAGAAAGCCTCTTTCGCTGACGAAGCGGGCAATCTGCGCCTGCAGGGATTCGGCATCGACGCGGTCGATTCGCGAGACGAGGCGGTTGACGAAGTTGGACATCTTCCGGGTTCCTTTCAGCCTATCGCGTCAGGCCTGTGGCGAACTCCAGCGCGACCAGGGAGTAGGCTGTGGCCAGGACGGGATCGTTCTCCCACCAGCGGTTGCTCTCGTTGCTCCAGGAGCCGTTTTCCTTCTGCAGGGAGCAGAGTTTCCGTACGAGCAGGTCGCGCCAGGGAAGGGGCTTGCCTTCGTGGGTGAGGGCGGCATCTTGGTCGGCTGCGACGAGCGCGCGGGCCATGATGGTGTAGTAGAAGTAGAGGCCGTTTGGCCCCATTCCCGGGTTCTCGTCGAGAGTCCAGAATTTGCCGAGGTAGTCGTAGGCGGATTTGACTCTTGGATCGCTTCTGTCGAGGCGGCAGTGGAGCATGGTGAGGAGTCCGGAATAGGTGATGGAGCCGTAGGTGTTCATACGGACGCGGCCCATGGAGTTGGTCGAGGTTCCGGCTTTGGCGTGTCTTGGGTTGTAGACGAATCCGCCGTTGTCCTGCTGCATGCGTTTGGCGTACTCCAGGGCGGCGTCCCAGTTGAGGTCGGCGCGTTTTTCTTCTGAGGGACGGAGTTCCTCGAGGTCTTGGGTACGGCGCATGGCATCGGCGGCAAAGGCGAGGTTGAGCATGTCGGAGTAGGGTTTGCCGGTGGCTTTGTCGTAGCCGAATCCACCCTGATGGATGCCTGCCATATCCAGTTGGGAGGAGGCGATGAAGTTGCGGGCTTTGAGGATGACGGGCGCGAGGGAACGGTCGCCGAGGGCGTGCAGGGCGGTCATGCAGACGCAGGTGTTGTAGTTGCCGAGTCCGCCGCTTGCGCCCGGGGTCTTGGGAACATAGATGCCGCCGTCGGGCTGGGCTTTGGAGACCACGAATGCGGTCGCCTTGGCGATGGCCTGGGTGGAGGCGAGGGGGCCCGCGCCGGCATAGGCCCAAAGGGGAAGGGCGGTCAGCGCGGGAAAGGTTTCGTCGCTCCAGGAACCGTTTGGCCGTTGCACCGAATCCAAGTAGGCGAGGCCCTTTTTGATGGCGTTTTCGGCGAGTTGCCGTATCTCAGGGGCGGGGGCGGATTGTGCCACGGCGTGCCAACCGACCAGCGCGGCGGCTACTAAGGAAACGATGGCTTTCATTAGTATCTCCTTCATCCTTTTGAACGCATCTTTGCCCCCCTAAGGTTCATACGGGCGGAAGAATTGCATGCTGGTCTTTTTGAACTCCCGGCGGGAGAGAAAGACGGTCGGCGGCGGCAATCTTGCCTGGTGGGCGATGCGGGCCGCCAAGACTAGGGCCTGCGCTTCGTCTGCAGCGTGGAGCATGGCATAGAGCGAGTAGGGAACGGGCTCCGACCGGGGGCGGGAGTAGCAGTGCGTCACCTCCGGGAATGTCGCTAAAGTCCGCCCCGTTTCGTCCAGAACACGCTCCGGAATATCCCAGCAGCACATCGCGTTTCCCTTGAATCCGGCACGCTGGTGGTAGAGCAGCGCCGCGACCCGCCGGAGGATTCCCTCGTCGCGCCAGGCTTGGAGCCTCGAGAGCAATTCTGATTCCGGAATTCCCGCGATACGAGCTAGGGAATCGAACGGCGAAAGGGTATCGGGAAAGTCCCCGCCGACCAATTGGATGATGGCTTTTTCGCGCTCGGAAAAGGTTCGCGAGCACGACTCTCCGGTAGGCGGAGGCGGCGGACAAAACTCGTCCCGCTCACGCGTCGAAAGGGTAAAAGTCACATCGATTTTGTAGCGGCGGAGAGCAGGCAACAGGTGGACGCGAAGGGGCGAAAGCGCCCGCTCGATGCGTTGGATTGCGGCAGGAAATTGCGCGTGAAACTCGGCCAGAGTAAACCAGAAATTGAGCGCCGATTCGTCCGCCCGCCGTTCGTAGATGTGCGTGACACCAGGTTCGCCTCGAATCAATCCCGCAAGGCCTGAAAGCGCTTCCGTCGGAGCCTCCAAGGCGCAAAGAACGCTCCGGTATCCCAAGCGCCGCGCGTCGAAAACCCCACCAACCCGCCGCAACAGCCCCTTGCGCCGGAGTCGGGCGAGAAATGCGGGCACCTCCGCCTCGCGCCACCCCGCCTCAAGGGCAATCTGCGCATAAGGGCGCGGACAGATTGGTACGCACCTTTGAAGCCGGGTCAGTACCAGCCGTTCGCATTCGGACAGCGTTCCAATCGGAAGTGCACCAGCCCCCTCCATCGCCCCCTCCTCAACCGGCGATTCACCCCTTGGCAACACCTCCACGGGAACTGCGCCAGCCTGCCTATGCTCCTCCTGCCCAGACATCATTTCCACCTTGGAATGCCTTCCTTCAGGTGTTACCATGCCCCCTGCTCGCCGCCGCCCCTTAGCAGCCCCCGCCCCCTTGGAAAACTGTTCGCCAGAGTGTTTAGAAGAAGTTGCCACTAGGGATTGACCAGCGAGCACGGACCACCTACGCACCCGCCGTGGCAGGCCATCACCTCAAGGAAATTGGCCGGCATCTTGCCGACCGCGTACAGCGTCAAAAGGGCTTTCGACTTGGAATCCAGCCCATTGATGAACTTGTGGTCTACCTGGATTCCGGCGTTGCTGGCGGAAAACTCCTTGAGCACCGCATCCGTCACACCGCAGGACTTGGCGAAGTTGCGCGCGGTCGCGACGGCGGGCCTCGGAAGCGTGGAAGGTTCCTGGCTCATCACATCGATCCCTAGCCCCGCGAAGACCGCGCCAAGCTCTTCAAAGGTCATCACATGGGCAATCTTGTCGCACTTGAGGGCTTCATGGCGCTTGGCGACACATGGGCCTATGAAGACCAGTTTGGCGTCCGGGTATTTGCGTCGTGCGAAGTCGGCCGCGTAGAGCATTGGGCTGGGGGTTGTGGAGACGCACTTGAGCAGGGCGGGGACATGGCGCTTGACCATTTCGACATAGGCCGGACAGCAGGAACTGGTCATCAGCCTGTCGCCCTTCTGCATCCGTTCGATGAACTCTTCGCTCTCGTGGGCGGTCGTGAGTTCAGCCCCGATGGCGACTTCCACGACCTGTGTGAATCCGGCTTTTTTGATGGCGGTGAAGAGTTTCTCGATGCCCCCGGGAAACTGGAATTCGGCTGCGGGGGCGACTAGGGCGACGACGGGTTGGTTGGAAGCGAGGTCCTGGAGGATTTTCAGGAGTTCGGAGCGTTCCATGATGGCGCTGAAGGGGCATTTGCTGAAGCATTTGCCGCAGAAGATGCACTTGTCGAAGTCGATTTCGGCGACACCTCTGGCGTTCTTCCGTATGGCGCCGACGGGGCATGCCTCTTCGCAGGGGACCTTGGTTTTGATGATGGCGTTGAAGGGGCAGACCTGGGTGCATTTGCCGCATTTGATGCACTTGTCTTGGTCGACGACGGACTTTTGGTTGACGACGGTGATGGCTTTGACGGGGCAGGTGTAGGTGCAGGGTCTGGCGAAGCATCCGCGGCAGTTGTCGGTGATGTTGATGCGCGAGGGGCGGCAGCTGTCGCAGGCGGCGGCGCAGACGGTGAGGGGGCGTTCGGGGCGGGAATAGGAGGGCTCTTTGGCCTCTCGGAGGTAGGCGGAAAGGGGTTTGCTCTCGTCTGTTTCGGACTCGCAGGCTACGCCCATCAGGCCCATCAGGCGGTATTTGATGACGGCCCGGTCGTGGTAGACGCAGCAGCGTGAGGGGGTGACTTCGCGGGGGCGTATGGCGACGGGGATTCGGTCGATTTCCTGGTCGAGGGTGCCGGCGTTGAACTGGCGGACCAGGTGGATCATCAACTCTCGACGCAGTCGTTCGGCGCCGTTAAACATGGATTAATTCCTTCTCGATTAAAATCGCGCGCAGGCGTGCGTGCACCTTCTCCAAGGTCGCATGCGACATCATTTCGCCGTCAATCCGGACGAATGGCGCTCCGCCAATGTTCTGGCGCGTACAGGTCTCGGCACAGGGAATCGCGCGAATGTCGACGGCCTCCAGCCACGCTTCCGGCAGGGAGGCCTCCAACTTCATCAGGTCGGCTCCTCCCAGTAGGTAGCAGGTGGTTCCACAGCAGATTTCGACTGCGATTTTGGCGTCAGGCATCGGCGTTCTCCGTTTGTTTGCCCGCATTCTACCAAACTTCCGGCCTGACCGCAATCCCGAACGATTCCGGGGCTCGGCGAAGCGTGTTTCAAGGGGCACGAAGGGTGGGTATCTGACGCCCGTGGCGGTGTCTATCTTTTGCCCCGAAAGGTTGACACGGCCGGGTTTCGGAGATTGCAAGGGCGAACCCTTGCGGGTGGGTATCTTTCGGGGAAGGGCGGCCTGCCGGATCGGAGCGGGCGCGTGTGTGGGGCTAAGCCTGCCGGCCGATGAAGTTGCGGATATAGCGGGCGAGGGTGTTGCGGTGGACTTGGCTGACTCTCGCAATCTGCCTGCGAGAGTGGCCAAGCCGCATCATCTCGCGAATGAGGTCGGGGCGTTTGTGGAGTTTGAGGAGTTCGGGTCTGGTTTTGCTCCCCTTGGGGCGTCCGAGCACGATGCCCTCGGCGCGTTTGCGGGCCAGAGCCTCCTTCGTCCGCTGGCGGATCAAGTTGCGTTCAATCTCGCCGGAAAGGCCGAAGGCGAAGGACTTTCGACTGAATGTCGCCGCCTAGGCGGTAGCCATCCTTGATTGTCCAGACGCAGCACTCCCAGTTCTTGCAGAGATTCAAAATCCTCATAATCATAAAGAGATTGTGCCCCAGCCTGGAGAGTTTGGCGCAGATAATCAAGTAGCCCTTCTGAACGAGCTTCAGCAACTTGCCCAGTTCGCGCTTGATATAGTTCTTCGCGCCGTAATCGTTTCTTCGCTCCAGCCGTTGATTTGCAATCCCACCCGGGCACAGAAGTTGTTGATCTCGAACCGTTGATTCTCGACCATCTGTTTGTCGCTGCTGACTCTGATGTATCCGGAATTCGTAATGGGGTATCCTTTCAGAGCCCAAGGGTATACCTATTGCCAGCCTTCTCTTCCAGAAGTTGCAACCACCGACCCCTGCTTGCCCACCCAGCCAGTCCGCGTGTGTGTGGAGGGGGGAAGGGGCAACTTTTCTCTCGGAGGGCTGGAAAGTGCTTGTCATTCAGGGGCGGATGTTATAACATATTCGCACGATTTGGTTTCATCGTGTTCTACCCACTGGACGGTTTGGATGGCTGGCTCGGACGCGAAGAGAGCAAGTTGAATCGACTGGTCGTACGACAAGGGAGCTGGATTCACCCTAGAGCCCCCTCCTGTCAGATGAGGCGATTGAGGACATGCCGCTTTGTTTCTGCGCTGGGGCGTGTCGTTTTGGCCGCGCAGAAAATGGAAGAGAACATTGACCTCGTCGCAGGCTCCGGATACCTCGATAACCCTTCTTCGGGATTTGACCGACTCACAGCACGCGAGATGGGCTGTGTTTTACTCTCGCTACCAGCCGATGATGCAGGCTTATTTGCGGGCCCGATTCCCCTCACTTGATGCCGATGATGTCATCCAGGAGACCTTCTCGGCGCTGGCGAAGATTTTGCCGGACTACCAATATGAACCGGAGAAGAATGGAGCCTTCCACAACTTTCTGACTGGCGTTCTTCGCAACAAGGCGTTGTGCGCTCTAGACGCCAGCAAGCGGCAACTGGCTATCGAAGAGAGGATGCAACTTGCCATTACCGTTGATGGCGAATCCCAACACGAGCAGTCCTATCGCGAATGGCGCGAGTGCCTTTTCGAGGTGGCCTTGCAACAAGTGCTTGCGGACAAGTCAATCCACGACCGCACGAAGCAGGTGTTCATCCGCACCGCAATCAATGGGGAACCGATAGAGGCGGTCGCAAAGTCGCTTGGCGTGAAGCGCAACACCATCGATTGCATAAGGGCGCGCATGCTTCAGAAAATGAAGGAAATCGTGGAGCGATTGAAAGGCCTCTGCTGAGCGATACAGATATCAATGGGCTCGGCAGGGCTTCTGGCGCCAACGGCAAGAATGCGCTTTGGCGTTGCCATTGGCGCAGTGCCCGACGCCTGCCTGCTTAAGGCGATACCCGCCTGCGGCAGAAGCGGCTAGATTTGTTAGGGGATAAACTGCGGCGAGTGGGGGGCTTCTACCTTGGAGCCTATTCAGACCATCGAAGTGATACGGCGCGGTCAACGATTTCGCCGTAGCCATTCGCCATCGAAATAGATTCTCCGACAGGGAGGTAGGCGCCGGGCTGTCATCAATGCAGCTCCGTCCTCCAGCTCCGCCTAGGATATGGGCGCATCGCATCTTCCGTGAGAATCGTGTCAGCCGGCACTATTCCGACAGGCGCCATACCGCGCTCCTGCCTCTGTGCCGTATGCCCCCCATTTCCCCTATTTTCTCTGTGCCGCCCGTGTTCGCCGCCTCATTTTCACCCCCTACAAGGGTATGCGAGGGGCGAAAATGCCCTCAATACGGTGCGATTCGCTTGAGTCTAACCCCTTGATTAATAACAAGATATTCGGGTGCAAGAAGCATTGGGGCTGGTCAAACGGCAACCTAGGATTGAAGAATTCTCAAAAATCTTCATCTTCCGCGCCATATTTTCGCCGCGAACTCTGAGTATGTAGTGAAGAACATGGTTTTAGAGGATGACACAGCAGACGATAT
>JAXFQS010000004.1:0-10209 GCA_034178815.1 Kiritimatiellia bacterium
CGCCGGCGGACGGGCCTGGCAGGCGGTTTTCCCCTCCCTCCGGCTTAAAGTGATTGACAGTCCCTCTCGTTCAGATTATAATGCAGGTATTATGAATCGCAACTTCATCGCCCCAATCGGCCTGTTGGTGGCCACCGTGGCGGCTCTCGCGGCTGTGGCTCAGGAAGAGATCGCCGAAGTCAAGCTCACCGCCGCCGAGCGCAAGATGCACGAATTCGTCGAGCAAGAGAGCGCCTATGTCAGCGCCCTGCTCCAGGCCCGCCTAGCCGACATCGCCGACCGCGTCATCGCCGAAGGTATCCGCAAATATCCCGCTTCCGCCCCCTCCTTCAAGGCGGCTCAGACCCAAGTCAAACTCTCCCAAGGCAAACTCAAGGAAGTCCTCGCCGAAATTGACGCCTCCGCCGACAAGAACAGTGCTGAGGCCTGGGGCTCTCGCCTCGTCGTCGCCTCCTACTACTACGCCAATCGCCAATATGTCGAGGCCGACCGCCTCTACAAAGCCTTCTTCAAGCAATTCCCCAAGCCCACCGGCGAAATCGTGCGCATCTACCAGATGGCCGCCTACACCTATGTCGGCCTCCTGAAACTCTCCAACCGCGAGAAAGAGGCAGTCCCCATCTACAAACTCCTCTTGGCCTGCCCTATGGATCCCGATGCCAAGCGCACCATCCAGGCCGAAGCCGCCACCCTCATGGTTCGCCTCGCCGAAGAGGCCCCTAAAGCCGAGCGCGAAACCTACCTCAAACCGGCCGAGCAGATCGTCAAAAGCCTCTTCTGGGCCCAGGACATCGCCTACGGCCAGGCCATCGTCCTCTACGCTTCCATCAAAATGATTCGCACCGGCGACCCCAAGGCCGCCCAGGCCGTCCTCGACCAGTATATGGATGTGCTCAAGCAGATCCACGAGCAGATTAAAGAGGTCGACCCCAAAGGCACCGAAGGCCTCCTCCGCCAGAGCCCCATGCCCTCCTGCCGCTACCTCCTCGGCGTCATGTACGAGAAAGAGGCCGACAAGGAAATCGCCAAAGGCTCCGACGCCGACGACGCCAAAATCAAAGACCTCTACCTCGGCGCCAGAGGCAAAAACGGCAAACGCAACGCCGCCGGCGCCTACAACCACTTTATCAATGTCTTCGTCAACTACCCCGAGAGCCAATACGCCGTAGCCGCCGGAGAGCACGCCGAACGCATCCGCGGCATCATCAAAGAACGCTACAAGACCGAACTCAAGGCCAACATCAACGACGAACAGATGCGCAAAGTCCGCCAGCAGCAGTTCGCCTCCGCCCGCATCCTCTTCACCGAAAATAAATTCAAAGAAGCCGCCGAACTCAACCTCACCGTCCTCTCCGGCTTCCCCGAAATGCCCGAATCCATCCCCGCCCTCCAAGACACCATCCAGTGCTACATCGAACTGGCTTCCGGAGAGGTCGGCCCCGAACGGCAGATGAACCTCCTCTACGCCGACACCCTCGTCGGCTACGCCGCCGAACGCTTCTCCGGCAACCCCAGACTCAAGGAACTCGCCGGCAACCTCGTGCGCAAAGCAGCCGACCTCTACGAGGCCAACGGCTTCAAGGACAACAAGGAAGAGGCGCTCGAACTTTTCGTCCGCTGCTTCCCCGACCACTCCTCGTCCTCCTACCTCGCTAGCCAGCAGGCGGGCAAACTCTTCGATGCCAAGCAGTGGGACGAAGCCCTTGAAAAATACGCCCAAATCGCCCGCAACTATGCCGGCAAACCTGTCGCGCTCGATGCCCTCAACCGCATCGTCACCATCTGGGAGAAGAAGGGTGACGATGTCCGTCGCGACGAGGCGCTCAAGGCTTACATTGCCGAACTCGACAAGTTGGAACGCCCAGGGATGCGCCTTGCTCTCGCGCAGTATCGGTTGGCTGAAGGTCAGCGCATCCGTGCCGTCGGTATGAACCGCCTTGCGGAAAGCCTCCGCGAGGCCAAGGCCGCACCCGCCGCATCCGCCGGCGCCGCCGCTTCCGCTTCGGGGAATCCAACCTCCGGAACCGCTTCCGGGGCGACCGCAAACCTGCCGGCTACGCCCGCGGCTGCCGCCAAGGAGGCCATCGCACTCTTCGTCCGTGCCATTAAAGGTTATGGCGCGATTGCCGCCGAATTGGCCAAGCCCAAGAGCCGCTGTGTGTCGGGGTCGGATGACCCGGCGAAGGTGGCGGAGTTGCGCGAGGCGTGCTTGTTCTTGCCGGCGCTCTGCTATACGCAGATGAAACTCGACGAGACGAGGACGGCCAAGTTCCGCGCTGCGGCGGTTGGCCAGTTTGCCAAGTGCGTGGAGCAGTTCCCGAAGGGAGCGCTTGCGCCTAAGGCGTTGTTGCAAATCGGCACAATCCAGACGACTTTGGGTCAGGCGAAGGAGGCTCAGGCTACGCTGGATCGGTTGAGCAAGGAGTATCCGGATTCGCAGGAGGCGAAGAATTCGAAGCCGATGTTGGCTGCGGCTCTGATCGAGATGGGGCAGCGTGGGCCGGGGGTGGCGCTCTACCGGGAGATGCTGGAGACGGCTGGCGGGAAGTATACGCCGGAGCAGTATTTCACGGCGTCTCAGACGATGAAGGGGGCGAGGGAGTATGATTTGGCGATTCAGGCGGCGCAGAAGGCTATTGCTTCGGCGAAGAAGGGGTCTCCGATTGTGCCGAATGCGTTGTTGGAGGTGGCGCGGAATCAGGTGTTGCTGAAGCGGTTTGGCGAGGCGCACCGGTCGCTCGATGAGTTTTTGAAGGTGTATGGTAAGACGGAATTGTCGCTGGACGCGAATCAGTTGATGATTGATGTGATTGCGGCTGAGATTGCGGACGAGGGGGATGATGAGAAGCGTGAGGCGCTGATGAAGCAGGCGGTGGCGGTGTTGCGCACGCTCAAGCAGTATCGCAATTCGGAGGAGGATGCGATTGAGTATGATTTGCAGTCGGGCAATCTGCTCAAGGGGAAGATGGAGGCGGAGTTGAAGTTGGACCGCAAGGCGGCGGCGGAGATTTCTCGGGGGAAGGCGATTGTGGCGTATCTGGGTATCACGCAGCGCAAGCATAAGTCGTCGCCGCGGGTGGATGCGGCGCTGGAGGAGGCGTATCGGCAGATGTTGCCGTTGATGGCGGAGGCGAAGAGTTGGGAGGATATCCGGACGAGTGCGGAGCATTATCTGCAGTTGTTCCCGAAGGGGCGGTATGCGACGGATGTGCGGCAGCATTTGCAGGCGGCGAACATCGAACTGGGGCCTTCGAAGTCGAAGGAGGCTGGGGGCGATGTGTCGGGTGCGGCCGGGGGAGTGGATTGAGCCGGTGTGGCTTTGTTTTTTACGAGAAGGATGAGTTATGAGTAAGATTCCATTCTGTTTGACGGCGTTGGCCGTGGCGGCTCTGCTGGTTCCCGGGGTCTCTCTGGGGCAGGTGCAGGGGAAGATTCAGACGACGGACGGGAGTGTCATTGAGGGCTCGTTCAAGTGGTTGTCGTCGAAGAAGGTGTTTCAGGTGACGCCGAAGGGGAAGAATGTGACGATGGAACTGGAGCTTTCGAAGGTCCAGGCCAAGAGCATTCCGGAGCCGAAGGCGTTCCGTCAGGCGATGGCGGCGTGGACGGCGGGGAATGCGGCGGGGGCGATTCCGTTGTTTGAGCGGATTGTCGAGGAGTACGCGAATCTGGACTGGGACGCGAAGGCGTTGGAGTGTCTGGTGCAGGCGTATATCAAGAATGGCGATGCGAAGAAGGCGCTATCGGTCTGCGAGAAGTCGATCGCGGCGAATCCCGAGGCGGCGTTCAAGGGGCCGGTCGCGGTGAGTTATTGGCGGGCGTTGTTGAAGACGGGGCGGGGGTCGAAGCTTGACGAGGTGCTTACGAAGGCGATTGCGTCGGGGGATCGCTATTCGTCGGCGTTCGCCCATTTGCTCCGGGGGGATCAAATCCTAGAAAAGTCCGACTCCAAGTCTGAGCAAGAAAAGGCCCTCAGGGATGGGTATCTCCGGGTGGCGTTGATGTATACCGATGTCAAGGAGGCTCAGCCGGAGGCGCTCTACAAGACCTACAAGGCGTTCGAGGCGCTCGGGCAGACGGGCCGCGCCGATACCTTCCGCAATAATCTCAAGACCAATTACGCGCAGTCCGAGTGGGCGCGCAAGTAGACTCGAAGACTCTTTCCCACACCAGATAGGAATAACTATGAAGAAGTTCTTGTTCGCCTCGATGCTTATGCTCGCCTGCGCCGGTGCCACCGTTTCCGTCGCGCAGGATGCCGACCCCAACCTTCAGCCCACCACCAGCCAGCCTGCCAAGAAGTCCGGTGGCGGCGGCGGGTTCTACAACGCGGTCTTCGGCGGCGGAACGGTCGGCTTCATCCTGTGGCTGGGCCTCTTCGGGTGTGGCGTGGCGGCAATCTACTTCATCGTCGACTGCTTCATTCTCATCCGTCCGCAGAAGATTATGCCCCAGAGCCTTATCGACAAGGTTCAGGCGGCAATGGCCGAGGGCGATGTCGTGACCGCGCTTCAGGCGTGCGAGGCCGAACCCGGGCCTATGGCCAATGTCCTGACTGCCGGCTTCTCCCATGTCGAGGAGGGGTACGATGTCATCGAAGAGGCCGTTGCGACCGCCGCCGACCTTGAGACCGAACGCATCATGCAACGCCTCAACTGGATCTCCGTGTGCGCCAACCTCGCCCCGATGCTCGGACTGCTCGGAACGGTGCAAGGTATGATTATGGCGTTCTCCACCTTGGCGACCGGCGCCCCCGATGTCGGCGTCTTGGCTATGAACATCTCCCTCGCGCTCTGGACGACCGCCGGCGGACTCGTCACCGCCATTCCCTCCGTCGCCTTCTTCTACAGCCTGCGCAACAACGCCTCCCGCTTGATCCTCCGGATGTCCGCCATGACCATGGAACTCTCCAAGGATCTGCGCCACGTCGAAGTCGTCAGCTAATTCGGCACCCCCGTCCGGCGAGACACCACCAGGTGCCTCGCCCGGAGACCCCCAATGGCCAAAAGCAAGAAGAATAGAAACCAGGAGTGCGGCCTGGACATGACGCCGATGATCGACGTCGTCTTCCAACTCATTATCTTCTTCGTCGTCACCCTCAAGATGACCGACAACATCAACGAAGAGATTGAACTCGAGGACGGCAAGAACGGCCAGGTCATCAAGGAAATGCCCCCCACCACCCTCATCGTCGAGGTCGACGCCAAGGGCCGCATATCCATCAACAACCTCGGTATGGACACCTCCCGCCTCGCCTCCATCATCAAGGGCCGAGTCGTCCGCATGGGCAACGACTTCCCCCTCTTGATTCGCGCCGACAAGCGCGCCCGGCACGAGATGGTCCGCCGAGTCATGGACACCTGCACCCAGTGCGGCGTCTGGAAACTCTCCTTCGTCGCGATTCAGGAACACAAAGCCGGCGAATAGCCCCAGTTCACCATGGCCAAGAAATCCAAACTCAAGGAGCAGGACAACCCCAAGCTCGAAATGACGCCGATGATCGATGTCGTTTTCCAGCTCCTGATCTTCTTCATCGTCACCCTCAAGCAGGAGGATATCCTCTCCCGCCTCAACGCCAACCGTCCCGCGCCCGACTCCAACGCCAAGTCAGACTCCCAGCCCGATGTCACCAGCATTGACATCGGCAAGCAGGGTTTCCTGCTGAACAAGGATTATGTCGACTACCGCACCCTCAGCGCCCGCCTCAAGCAGCTCTCGAGCTACTCCAAAACTTCCTCCATCATCATCCGCTGCACGGGCGACTCTCCGCACCGCTACCTCGTTCAGGCGCTAGACCTCTGCAGCAAGTACGGGATGACGAATCTCTCCATCTTCAGTCTCTGATTTCCCCCGAAAGACCGTTTCCCATGAGCCAAGAAGAAGAACCCACAGAAGAATTCGAGAGCGGCGAGCAGACCCTGATGAAGCTCTTCGACGAGTCGAACGTCGGCTTCTTCACCCGTCTCAAGCGGATGTTTGCGGGGCTCTCGAAGCCTGCCGACTCGCGTGAGTACAAGGAGGCTCGAATCGAGCTCCAGCGTCTGATGGCGCCACTGATGGCGGTGGTGATTCCGCTGGTCTTCATTGGGCTGATTGCGGTGATGGCGACGGCGAAGCAGGACACCGAGGTGGTAATCGAGTCGCAGGTGCTGGAGGCGGAGAAGCCGCCGGAGCTGGAGGAAATCGAGAAGCCCGAGGAGCCGCCGCCGCCGGAGGACACTCAGGTCGAGGTGGACATCGATTCGCCGCCCAACCCGATTGCCTCGGACGCGGCATCGACGGAGGTCGGGGCTACGGATCAGCCGATGAGCCCACAGCCTAACGATTTTGATGCCGTGGCGCAAGTCAAATCTCCGGTTGTCTTCAAAAATGTGTTTGGGGCGCAGCGCACGGGGACGAAAGGTGCGCTCCTTGCCCGTGGTGGCGGGGATGCGAAGACGGAGGCTGCGGTGATGGCGGCGCTTCGGTGGCTGAAGTACAATCAGCAGTCGAACGGCGCGTTCAAGTCCGCGAGCAATCCGCAGGCGATGACGGCGCTGGGGCTACTCTGTTTCCTGGCGCACGGCGAGCGTCCTGGCGACCCGCGCTGCAAGGAGTTCGGCGAGACGGTTCAAAGGGCGATTGTCTATCTTTGCGAGCATATTCCGAGTCCGGGGCAGGCGAACGCCTATCCGCTTGCGATTGTGGCGTATGCGCTTTCGGAGGCGTATGGCATGACGATGAATCCGGAGGTCGGCGAGGCGGCGGCTCGTGCTTTGGCACCGATTGTCAAGGGGCAGCATCCGACGGGCGGCTGGGACTATGGGATGAGGCAGACGGATCGAAACGATGTCTCGCTGATGGGCTGGTGTTGCCAGGCGCTCAAGGCTGGGCATTTGGCGAAGGTCTCTTGCGAGGGGTTGGAGGAGGCCTACAAGAAGTCGCTCCAGGGGATGAAGAAGAATGTCGATAAGGAGGGGTATTTCTGCTACACCTGGAATTCTCAGACGGGGGGCTTCGAGCGCGGCAAGAAGGGGTTGACGGCGGTGGGTACGCTCTGCATGCAACTTTTGGGGGCTTCGAACGATCCGGATTGCAAGAAGGGGCTGGAGATCATCAATGACTTTGCCCCTGGTTTCCCGGCCGCGGTGGTGCAGGGGGTCGACCAGTACCACTCCTACTATGCTACGCAGGTGCGCTTTTTCCAGGGCGGCGCGCAGTGGAAGAAGTGGAATGCGGCGATGAAGCCGCTCTATCTCGGTGCGATGCAGCGGATTTCGGACACCTACGAGTATGACGGCAAGTACCACGACATGGGGTTCTGGGAGAACAAGGATCCGCATACGGTTCGTCCGATCATGGACACTTGCCTCTGCGCGTTGCAGTTGATGGTCTACTACCGCAATCTGCCCACGACCAAATCCGACGCGGTCAAGGTCACGGAGGTCGATGCCGAACTCTCGGCGACGGATTCGGGGGATGTGAAGGTGGACACGGGGGATCTCTAGCGCACTATGTTCCGCAATCCGATTGTCGGGTGCCTATTGCTGGCGGGGCTTGTCTGCCGGCTGGTTTGGGCTTTGCCGGAGCGGGTCAAGCCCTTTTCGCATTATCAGAGCATCATTGACCGTCTGCCCTTCGGCGAAATGTCTTCGGCGGCGACTGTGGCGGATGCGGCGGGGCGCAAAGGGGGGGCTGAGGAGCAACTCAAACCTGACCAGCAGCAGTTGGCGCGGCAGGTTTCGATGTCGGGCATTACGGTGCTGCCGGATGGTGGGTTGGCGGTTGGATTTTGCGACCGTGGGGTGAATCCGCCGGCGTTCCATTTTCTGCGCGTGGGGGCTCCGGCGGATGCGTCGGGCTGGGAGGCGCTCAAGGCCAACTACGAGAAGGAGTGGGTGACGCTCCGCAAGGATGGGGTCGAGTTGACGGTGCAACTTGGGAAGGGGGCGATTGAGGGGCCGCCGAAGGAGACGAATGCGCCTGCGGCAACCGTCCAGACGCCCCCAAAACCGGCTTCGGCGCGCCGGCCTCGTCGCCGCCCGGAGGTTTCGTCGACGGTTCCGAAGGGAATCCAAGAGGCGATTGCTTCGGCTCGGGAGCGAGCCGAGGGGCTGCGTCAGGCGCGGGAGGCGGGGGAGTCGCCGCGCGACTATCTGCCGCGTTTGAGGAAGCGCACGGCGGAGCAAGAGAATGCGCTCAAGGCGGCTGAGGCGGCGGTCAAGAAGCAGCAGGACGATCAGCAGGCGGCGGCCGAGAAGGCAAAGGAGGCGGCGGAGCGGCGGATTGATATTGAACTCATCAAGCAGGGGGGGCGGCCGCGCAAGAATATCGATTTGACGAAAGAGGAGGAGAAGGAGTTGATTGAGGCGGGGGTTTTGAGCGAGTAGGCGACTGTCGGGGGAATGGGGGGCGCGTCGGAATGGCGCCGAGTTTCTGGGCCGTGCGGGAATCTGCCGCGCGGCCCGTTTCATTTGTCGGCGGCGGGATGGGAAAACGCGGCCGGGGAAGGAGGGAATGAGGGGGCGCGGAAAAGGCGCATTGGAATGGGCTGTCGGGGTAGATTGGAATGGGGGGCGCGGGTTGGCAGGAGCAAGAGCAGGAGGTAGGCAGTTTCGGGGTCGGGAGGTGGGTTTTTGTGTTGGGCACGGGGACGCGTTGTGGTATACTGGTGGCGTTAAACACTCGCTAGGAGAAAAGCATGGCAGAATACCAGATTGCGGTCTGCGGCGGCATCGTTCCAGACCCATTGCAGACCCTTGAGCCCGTGACCACACCTGCTGGGCCCGGTTTGAAGAACGAGTTGATGCTCCCCTCCGTCCTCGACCCCTGGGCCGGGCACGCGCTCTACGAGGCGGCTCATTTGGCCAAGGCGCATCCCGGGAGCAAAGTCTACCTCGTCTCGGTCGCCCCGAAGGCCAAACTCCAGCAGTTGATGATGGCCATCGCCCAGAAGGTGCCCTTCGAACTCGTGGCGGTCGATGCCCCCGCGGGCGGCTTCGCGGACTCCGCCACCGTGGCCGAGGCCCTCGCCGGCGCTATCGAATCAATCCCCGGTCTCGATAAGAGCAAATTGCTCGTCTTCGGCGGTTGCGCCAGCGCCTCCAGAGATGCCGGAACCACCCTCCAGCGCCTCTGCGAACGCCTCGGAATCGGCGACTTCTTCATGGGCGTCGACGAACTCAAAATGGCTCCCGACGGCTCCTTCGAACTCCTCGAACGCATTGAAGGCGGCGCCTACCTCAAAAGCCGTTGCGCCGGAGCCCCCGCGGTCATCGGCTGGGCCACCGGAAACCTGCCCGAGCCCCCCAACAATCCCCAGGTCGGAATGGCCAATATGCGCCTGATTATGCCCGCCCTGATGAAGGCTCGCAAGGCGGAGATTACCACCGGCAGCATCGTTTATTCCCAGGTCGAAGTCCCTTCCGCCAAGCGCGAAACCCGCATTGAAAAGAACCTCTCGGCCCAAGAGATTGCCGAGGAACTCGCCGCCTGGATCAAAGCATAGGCACTAGGAGATTGACACGATGAAGACACTTGCATTGCTCCATACTCAGGCCGATGGTACCCTCCCCAAGGCCGCACTCGAAGCCATCACCGCCGCCCAGTCTGCCTGCGGATCGAAGCCGGATATTGCCGTATTCGGGCCCAGCGCAGCGGCAGCGGCCGCCTCGGTGGCCGGGTTGGCTGAGCGGGCTTTCTCGCTTGAGAACGAGGCGGTTTCGGCGCCTCGATACGGTTCGGATGTCGCGGCGGAGTTGGCCCTAATCGAGGCTTCCGGCGCGGAACTTGTCGTGGCTCCGGGGACTAGCCGGATGGCACGGTCTTTGCCTGGCGCGGGGGCGCGAATGGGGGCTGCGGTCGATACCCATGTGGTGGGGTTGGAGAGTTGCGGCGAGGGGGCTCCGAAGGCGAAACGGTGGTTCTACCGTCAGCGCATTTTGGGCTCTTTCTCGCGTTCGAAGGGGCCGTGGGTGGTGTTGGTCGACGGGGGTGTGTTTGCCCCGGCTGAGGCGGTTGCGGGGGTTGCAACGGCGGTGGAGGGGGTGTTTGGGCCGGCGCGGACGGAGGTCGTGGGGGTGGTGCGTCCTGCGGCTGATGAGCAGACGATTAAGCCGGAGGCGAAGCTGTTGTTCGTGGCTGGGGCGGGGTGGACGAAGAAGCAGAAGGATGGTTTGGCGCATGTGGAGGAGGCGGCGGGTTTGATTCGCGGTTTTCTCTCGAAGTCGG
>JAXFQS010000027.1:0-3178 GCA_034178815.1 Kiritimatiellia bacterium
TTGATGGCGATGGTCAGGGCGGCGACGGCGACGGCGATGGGTTGGGGGGCGGGGATGGTGTTGGCGGCGGCGGTGTGGATGGCTTGGACGGCGATGGCGGCGCCGGTTGCGAGGATGACCAATCCGGTGAGGGAGGCGAGGAGGCTTTCGGCTTTGCCGTGGCCGTAGGGGTGGCAGGTGTCCATGGGACGGTTGCTGATGCGGGCGCCGACGAGGGCGACGAGGCCGACTCCGAGGTCGCAGAGGGACTCGATGCCGTCAGCGAAGACCGCTTCGGAGTGTCCGAGGCGCCCGGCGCAGAGTTTCGCGGCGGCCAGCAGGATGTTGCAGGCGATGCCGATGCCGATGATTCGGTCGACGCGCTGGGTGTCGGTCAATGCGTTCCAGGCCTTCATAATGGAGTTGTAGTATAAGTTATCGGGGGGCGGGTGTCAATGCCGAACCCATCCGAGGGTGGGGGCGATTGGTAGGCACCTTTGGGGAAAGGAGGTGGATTGGAATCATTCCCCAAGGTGGGTACCTCCGTGCCCCAGTGGTTGCCATCCGCTACGGGCGCGCATTCGGCAATGGTCGTTTCAAACAAGGCTATGACCCAAGGGACGAAGGAGGAACGCTCGATCTTCTGGCCTGGAGCGAAGCGCGAGAGGATGCTGACTAGTTCCTGGTTCTGGGGGCGGGTAACGCTGGAGTAGGAATCTGAGCCCCGAACACTCCGAAACCCTGCTTTCCGCGTGGAGGAGGGGCTTTTGGCGTGGTGCGGCGACAAAGCGCGTTCAACGGACGGAACGGGGCTTGGCGACGCAGAGGCCTGTGGTCATGGCCCAGGCGGTAGCGGCGGTCATCCGTTTCTTGGCGTGTCCGGCACCCCACGAGTCGGAATAGAGGATTTCGCCGGTGCGGTCGTTGTAGCCGATGATGAGGCGGATGTGCCCGCCGACGGGTCTGCCACCCATATTGAGGGCGGGGACTTCGGGGTATAGGCCGACGATGCAATCCCACATCAGGGGAATGCCAGCGTCGACATAGCGGCGGATGTCATTCTTGAACTTGGTGTAGGCGCCAGACTGGGCTTCGGTACGGGCCTTCCGCAGAATGGCGGGGTCGTATTTGGCGTAGAGATCGAGAATGTCGAGAACGCGGGTTCGCCCCTCGATACGGGTAAAGTCTTCGAGTTTGAGGCGTCTGTCGCGGGGGACGGCTCGATTGTAGGCGGAGAAGATTTTGCCTAGTTCCGTGCGCAGAAAGTCGCGGTTCGGGCGGTAGGGGACGACGAGTTCGGTCACATCGAGTTCGTACTTGCGCCCAGCGCTCTGGAGTGCCCCAGAGATGCCGCCGAAACTGGTTCCTCCGCCGCGTTCGGTCTCCGCGAGCATCGCGAAGAAGTGCTGGTCAATCTCTAGGCGGAAGTAGGAGAAGATGCGCTCGGCGGTGGATACGGCGCAGTAGCCTTTGTTGCCTTGATCGACCATTGGAATGGCGCGAATCCAGACATCGCCGTCGGGTTCGCGGGCGACATTTTGGCGCAAGGAGAGTTCGCCTGAGGGTTTGGCGGAGGCGCTTGGGGGGGCGGTTTCGGGCTGGTAGGAGGCGTTAATGAACTCGGCCTGGAAAGGTTCGATTCGGCCGGCGCGGCGCTTGGGGTTGCGGAAGGCCCAGGAGAGGATATACTTGCCGCCGGGGGTGGTGAAGGTCTGTTCCCAGACTTCGTAGCGAACTTGGGTGCCGGCCGGGACGCAGACGGGCTTGCGGGCTGGCGCAGCGGCGACCTTCTGGAGGGTGGCGACGCAACGCTTGACGCGGGCGTTGAACTCTTCGGGCTTGACGAGCGAGGTATCGTCGCCCTTGTTGAAGAAGGAGACATCCATACGGCAGAGGCGCCCCCCGCGAAAGGCGGCGCGCCACTCGTGCACCGGCATCCCGAAGAGCGTCAGGCTCTGCCGGTGCGCCAGCAGACTTTTGCCCGATTCGAGTTGCGCCAGGCGCACCCCCGGCAACAGTTCGGCGACTGCGCTCTGTGAAAGCGTCCAAGGCGTCCCGGTCGTGAAGACGGCATCGAGCGGGGCGGCGCCGAGCGCAAGCGAGAGCCCGACGGCAGACAGAATGGCTAATCTCATCATAGTCCCGCAGTATAGCGTTTCCGCGGCGGCGCTTCAACTCTTTTCACGCCACATCCCCGCGCGGAAGGTATCAACCTGTGCATCCGGCTCCTGCCAACCCATTGCCCCCGAAGATGCCAACCCCTCAGCCCACAAGATGCCAACCTCACGCCCCCAAACCTACCCACCTTTCCGCCCCGCGCCAGCCCCGCGCACGGCGCCCCGATTGCCCCCTGCCCGACCTTCCCCCGGTCACCTTCCGACAATATCCCCCGGCGCGAACGCCTTTTCGGCTTGACTTCCCCCCTCGAATCCGCTATCCTATGCGCCTTGTCTCCCCCTAGCTCAGTTGGTAGAGCATAGCACTTTTAATGCTGGGGTCGCGAGTTCGAACCTCGCGGGGGAGACCATTCTTTGCCCTCGCCCCAGCGGGGGCTTTTTTCGTTTACCCCTGGATGCGCACAGCGTGGGCAGAGCCCCAAGAGATAAAAGTGCGTCTCCTCCGGCACATACCCCTCCGGCAGAGTCGGAGCTCCGAAAACCTCCGGCAGCGCCAAATCGCACACCTCCCCGCAACCGGAACAGCGAAAATGGGCGTGCGGACGGACATCCGCGTCGAACCGCAACTTGTCCTCTTCAATGACCAGACGATTCGCCAGCCCAACCTCCGCCAGCAACAGCAGCGTATGATGCACCGTCGTGCGCGAAAGCGTCGGATAGCGCGACACCAGCGCCCGATGCACCTGATCGCTCGTCGGATGCACCGGATGCCCCGCAAGCCAGGCGTAAATCGCCATCCGCTGCGCCGACGGACGCACCCCGTGCGCCGCCAATAGCCTCGCTGCTTGAGCCGAAGTCATCGAAAAAACGGTAGAAAAAGGCGCGGTCGCAGGCAACCCCGCGCACCGCGCCCCGCCAACTAGAAGTAGCGCTTGAGCAGACCGGCAAAGGCCGCCCCGTGGCGAGCCTCGTCCTTGCACATCTCGTGCACCGTGTCGTGAATCGCGTCCAGCCCCAGCTCCTTGGCGCGCTTGGCCAGCATCAACTTGCCTTCGCAGGCACCGTGCTCCGCCTCGACACGC
>JAXFQS010000082.1:0-43230 GCA_034178815.1 Kiritimatiellia bacterium
CCATTGCAAAGCCCCGGCAAGTTTGCCGGGGCTTTCGGCGTTCCAAATGGTGTGACTCCGGAGCGGGAGGCGGGGTGTCCAGAGCGCCTCAGCCGAGGGTGTGGACGGCGTCTTTCACCCGCGTGCGCTCGTTGGCATCAGCGACACTGACGATACGCCCGCCGACATTGAATAGTAATCCCAATGCCATACAGTCGGCCAAGATGCTCGACCCCCCATAACTCACAAAGGGAAGCGCCAAACCTTTCGTCGGCAACAATCCCGTCACGACCCCCATGTTCGCGCCAGCCTGCGCCGCCAGCAGAACCGTGGCCCCCAGAGCGATGTATCGGCCCAAGGGATCGGTCGCCTTCAGCGAGATGGTCAAGCCGCATCCGAGGATAATGCCGAAGAAGACCACTAGGCTAGCCGTCCCCGCAAAGCCAAGCTCCTCCCCGACGATGGCGAAGATGAAATCCGTGTGCGCCTCCGGCAAATAGTTGTGCTTCTGGATGCTCTGCCCGAGCCCCACCCCCTTGAGCCCGCCCGAACGGATGGCCAGAAGCGACTGCTTGAGTTGGTAGGCCACCTCCTTGGGCGCGTCAGAGGTGGCAAACTGAGCCGCCAAACGCGCCCGCCGGTTCTCGTTGTTGTAGAGCAGCACCCCAACGCCCAGCAGCCCGACAAGCGCGACGCTGGCTAGGTACGGCACCGGCATTCGGGCTGCCAGCATAATCGAACCTGCCAAAATCATCAGCACCATCGCGCACCCGAAATCGGGTTGCAGCACCACAGGGCCGACGAACAGCAACAGGAGCAGACAGGTCGGCACCACACCCTTCCAGAAGAGCCGGACGCGGTCGCGCAGCCACACCATCCAAAAGGAGGTCACCACCACCGTCACGACCTTCGCAATCTCGCTCGGCTGAATGTTGAACAGCGGCGAACGAATCCACCTCCGGCTCCCATTGATAGTTCGTCCGAGCCCCGGCACGAAGACGCACAAGAGCGCAGCAATCGTCAACAAAAAGAGGCAGAGGACGAACTTCGGATTGTTGTAGAGCCGGTAGTAGTCAAAGCGCCTGATAAGCCACACCAGCCCCGCCCCAATGGCGAAATAGACCAACTGCCGCGTCCAAAAATGGTTCGCGTTCCCATAGGTCATCTGCCCGCAGACATCGCTTCCTGAGACCAGCACCAGAAAGCCCTCAAGCGAGAGCAGGACAACCGCGAAAGCCAGTATGGAGAGAACTTTCCTCATACCTCCAGACGCGAAGCAATCCCCTTGATGCGCTTGAGCGCCTCGCGGACATTCTCGCGTGAATTGAAGGCGCTCACACGAATATAACCTTCGCCCGAACGCCCGAATCCCGCGCCCGGCGTCGTCACCACCTGCGCCTCCTTGAGCAACCGGTCAAAGAACGCCCAGGAATCCCCCTTCACATCAATCCAGACATAAGGACTGTTCTCCCCGCCCACACACGAATACCCCAACTTCGCGAACGCCTCGCGGATGAGTTTGGCGTTGGCAAGGTAGTAGTCAATCTGCTTGCGAGTCTGACTCGCCCCGCTCTTCGAAAAGACCGCCTCCGCAGCACGCTGCACCGGATAGGATACGCCATTGAACTTGGTGGTGTGGCGGCGGTTCCAAAGCGGATGCAAAGCAACCGGCTTGCCCTTCGCCGTGTACGCCACAACCTCCTTCGGGACAACCGTAAAGGCGCAGCGAACCCCAGTGAAGCCGGCCGTCTTTGAGAAACTGCGAAACTCAATCGCAACCTCCTTAGCCCCTTCGATTTCGTAGATGCTACGGGGAATCCCAGGCGTGCGGATGAATGCCTCGTAGGCAGCGTCGAAGAGAATCAGCGCCTTATTGCGGCGGGCGTAGTCAACCCACGCCTGGAGCTGTTCCCGCGTGGCGGTCGCACCGGTGGGATTGTTCGGGAAGCAAAGATAGATAAGATCGACCGGCTCCTTCGGAAGCCCAGGAACAAAACCGTTGGCCGCGTTGGATTCAAGGTAGACCAACCCAGAATAGCGCCCGTTCTTTGCCGCCCCCGTACGCCCGGCCATCACATTCGTGTCGACATAAACTGGATAGACCGGATCCGGAACAGCTATTGTCACCTGGCGGGCGAAAAGCTCTTGGATGTTCGCTGTGTCGCACTTGGCGCCGTCGGAGACAAATATTTCGTCCGGGGCGATATTGGTATAGGAGTTCTTCGCAATGGCTTCCCTGAGGAAGGCGTAGCCCTGCTCAGGGCCGTAGCCGCGAAAAGTCTCGGCGTGGGAGAGTTCCTCGACGGCCTTGGTCATGGCTTTTACGCAGGCGGGGACCAGAGGCAATGTCACATCGCCGATGCCTAGGCGGATTACGGCGCGACCGTCTGGATTGGCTTCGGTATAGGCCTTGACGCGCCGGGCGATTTCGGAAAACAGGTAAGAGGACTGGAGTTTGGTGTAGTTTTCGTTGACTTTGATCATGGTTGGCTACTCTTTCGGGGGCGAGAGAATCCACCGCTTGTTGAACCAAAACCATTGACCGGGATCCGCGCGGATGGCGCGATCGAAGCCTGCCATAACGGCTGCGACTAGGCGGCGCGTATCGGTTTCGGGCTCTGCGGTGGGGTCGGGATAAAGGGTATCGAGGACTTCGAAGTGGAATTGGGTCCAGCCGACGCGGTGGGGTGCGGCGACGAGGATGGGAACATTGGCGTTGTGGGCGAAGCGGCCTACGCCTTCGCCCACATTGGCGGTTCCTCCGAGGAAGGGGACTTGTATGGCCTGGTGTTTGAGGCTGATATCGGAGAGGATGGCGAGTGCGCCGCGATTGGCGAGGACTTCGGCCACTTGGCGGAGGGAGGCGCGGCTTTGGCGTTCGACGATTTGCGTGCCGTGCGTGCGGGTGCGATTGATCCAGTTGTTGAGGAGGGGGTTTTTCTGTTTGGAGGCGATGGCTATCATTCGGATGCCGTAGATGCGGCAGGCGATGGCGGCGAGATCCCAGTTGCCGTAGTGCGGCACGGTGATGACGATTCCGCCGTATTGGTCGATGAGTTTTTTGACGGGGCCTATCTGGGGACCGAAGTCTGGCATATGGCGGTCGACCCAGTTTTTATCGAAGCGGTCGGCACGCATCATTTCGATGGTGTTGAAGACCATATTGCGCAGGGTGAGCCAAGCGATGCGGTCGATGGTGCGTTTGGGGGTTTGGTCTCCGAAGACTTGGCGGACGCGTTTGGCGACTTTGGCGCGTTTGGGTCTGAGGGTATGGAAGATGAGGCGCAGGAGGAGCCAGGCGAGAGCAAAGGCGAGGCGCAGGGGAAGGAGTCCCAACAGGAGTTGGAAAGCGCGGACGAGGGCGTATTCGAGGTAGTGGCGGGGGGTAGGCTTCACGCGGGCAGGGGCTGTGGGCGGGAGTGGTCTAGAGGCCGGGTTGAGCCCTGGTTTTGGCGCGAAGGGTGTCGGCGAGGGTGGCGAGGAGGTCGGTTTGGCTGGCCTGGAGGTTTTGGAGGGAGTCGAGGAGTTCGGCGGTCTGGGTGTCGTCGGCTTCGCGGTCGCGGGTGAGGTCGGTCAGTTGGCGGATGCGGGCCTCTTGGTCGGCTATTTTGGCTTCGGCCTTGAGGAGCATTCGGCGGGTGGCGAAGAGTTGGCGGAGGAGTTCGCCGGGCTCTAGGTCGAGGTCGGAGATGCGCATGCCGTCGGGGATTGGGGCCTGTACGGTGTTGCCGCAATCGGGGCAGGGCACATGGAGTCCGGCGCCTTTGTAGTCGATGACGAGGGTGTGTCCGCAGACGGGGCAATCGAAGACGATGTCGGTGGAGCGGATGTCGTCTTCGTCGGGGGTTGTGGCGGGGACGTTCGCGGGGGTTTCGTGCGGATCCATGGCGTTTCTCCTATCGAGTGTGCGGGTTGTTCGGGTTCGATGGTCTTTGCCAAAGGCACGGAAAGGCGACGCCGCGTGTGGTGCGTGCGCCGCCTTCCGCCGGAACGGTCTCGCCGACCGTTTAGGCTTTGACGATGTTGGCCGACTTGAGGCAGGCGGCGCAAACGGTGATGCGGCGGGTGTTGGTGCCGTCTTTGACGCGGACGGAGCGCAGGTTGGGCATAAAGCGGCGGCGGGTGATGCCGGTGGTGTGCAGGCCGATACCGCCTTTGGCTTTGGCCAAGCCGTGGCGAACGATTCGATTGCCGGTCATGGGGCTTTTTCCGCAAATTTCACAAACTCTGGACATGTCTATCTCCTCAAAAGGCGGCTAGAATAGCATATTCGGGGGCGGGGTGTCAATCTTTTTCCGCGGGGTAGGTCGATGGGTTCGGATGGCAGCGGCAGGTAGGCAGGAATAGGGGCTGATGGTGGGTATCTTCGGGGGGGATTGGTGGGTATCTTGGGGGGTGAAGGGTAGGTTGGAATGGGGGCTAGGGTCGGCGATGGGAGCCGGGTGTGCCTAGTCCGGCGCGTTTGAAGGCGGTTATCAGGTGGGAGGCGCCGGAGAAGCCGGTCTGGTCGGCGATTTGGTCGCGGGATCGGGTGGTGGTCTGGAGCAGTTGGACGGCCAGGCGGATTTGGTGGAGGCGCCAGAGGGCGGCGGGGGAGGTATGGAAGGTGGCGCGAAAGTGGAGTTCCAAGGCGCGGCGGGAGAGACAGGCGTGGCGGGCTAGGCGCGGGATGTCGGGTGGGGCGTCAAGGTGGCGGTGAATATAGTTGATTGCGCGCGCGAGGGCGGGATTGGATGGGTGGCGCCAGCCGGTTGAGTCGCGCATGACGAGCGGCAGGGGGGCGAGCGGCTGGGGGGAAGTGTCGGAACCGGAAAAAAGGTGTTCGACGGCCAAGCGGCCGAGTTGCTCTTCGGGCAGAGGAATGGTGCTCAAGGGTATCGGCGAAAGGAGGTTTGCCGCCGCTTCGTCGCCCGTCCCGAGGATGGCGATATCGTCGGGAACCGGGCGGTCGAGTTCCAGACAGGCGGTCGCGACGCGACAAGCCAACCGGTCGGTGGTGCAGTAGACGCCGGCCCCCTCCGGAAGCGTCCGGATCCACGCGCGGAGCGTATCCCCGTGGCGCCAGTCGCCAAAGGTTTCAGGCGGCGGCAAGGTAGCCCGAAAGCCCTCGGAACGAAGCCTTGCTCCATAATGGGCGGGATTCGCAAGGCACGCCGTAGCCACCAGCCCCATCGTCTCAAAGTGCTGACGAGCCAGTTGCCCAACCGCCAATTCATCCACCACCACCGAAGGAATCGAACGGATTCGCGAGACCGTCGAAATGTTCACCCGGCGCACCTTCGCAACCGATTCCAACGCACGATCGCTAACATAAGGCGCAATCACCCCGTCCACCTGCCCGCGTTGCACCAGCGCCCGGAGAATCGGCGCCTGCTCCTGCTCCAAAGGCAGAAGTTCAACCCCGGGATGCGCCAGAACCGCATCCCGCGCACCCTCCAACAGGGGTAAAGTAGACCCGAAATCGGGTGCCAATACTACCGCTATGCGCATAATTGCGCAATCAGTAAACCATATTCGGCGCATAAGCGCAATGAAAAAACCGTCCAGGTATGATAGAATGTCATCTCAACCAACCTAAATCCCCCGACAGCGAGAAGATGAAAAAGGCACTCATTACCGGTATCACCGGCCAAGACGGCTCTTATTTGACCGAACTTCTGCTCAATAAAGGCTACGAAGTCCACGGCATCATCCGCCGCAGTTCCAGCTTCAACACCGGACGCATCGACCACCTCTACCAAGACCCCCACATTATCGGCGTGCGCCTCCACCTGCACTTTGGAGACCTCTCCGACTCCGGCAACCTCACCCGCCTAGTCTATGAAATCCAGCCGGACGAAATCTACCACCTCGCGGCCCAAAGCCATGTGCGCGTCTCCTTCGATATGCCGGAATACACCGGCGATGTCGACGCCCTAGGCGTGATGCGCCTTCTTGAGGCCGTCCGCGCCGCAGGGATGGCCACCAAAACCCGATTCTACCAGGCATCCACCTCGGAACTTTTCGGCAAAGTTCAGGAGGTTCCCCAGCGCGAAACCACCCCCTTTTATCCGAGAAGTCCCTATGCAGTTGCCAAGCTCTACGGCTTCTGGGCGGTTAAAAACTACCGCGAGGCCTACAACCTATTCGCCTCCAACGGGATTCTCTTCAACCACGAGTCGCCGCGCCGGGGACCGACCTTCGTGACGCGCAAGATTACGCTGGCGGCGGCGCGTATCAAGATGGGCATTCAGAAGGAACTTTACCTGGGCAATGTCGAGGCTCTCCGAGACTGGGGGTTTGCCGGGGATTATGTCGAGGGAATGTGGCGAATTCTCCAGCACGATAGGCCCGACGACTTTGTCTTGGCTACCGGGGAGATGCACAGCGTGCGAGAATTCTGCGAGGAGGCTTTCGCTTTGGTCGACTTGGACTGGAAGGAGTATGTCCGGCACGACGATCGGTACAATCGCCCCTCGGAGGTGGAGCAGCTGCTGGGCGATCCGAGCAAGGCGCGACAGGCGCTGGGGTGGGAGCCTAAGATGACTTTCAAGGGCTTGGTCAAGTTGATGATGGAGGCGGATTTGCAGGTGGCTCGGCGTGAACTTGCGGTTCTGAATGCGGGCGGGACGCTCTCGAACGCGGAGTAATGGCGATGGTTGATCTCAAGTCGAAAAGGATCTATGTGGCTGGGCACAGGGGGATGGTCGGGGCGGCCATCTGCCGGGAACTGAGGCGCATTGGGGCGGAGGGGTTGATTACCGCGAGCCATGCGGAGTTGAACCTGATTGACCAGGCGGCGGTCAACGCTTTTTTCGCCTCGAAGAAGCCTGAGGTGGTGGTGCTGGCGGCGGCGAAAGTGGGGGGGATTGAGGCGAACCGGCAGGCGAAGGGGACATTCCTCTACGAGAACCTTCTGATTGCGGCAAATGTCATTGAGGCGGCGCGGCAAAACGGTTGCCGGAGGTTGCTCTTTCTAGGCAGTTCCTGCATCTATCCGCGCCTGGCGCCTCAGCCGATGAGGGAGGATTGCCTTTTGACTTCGGCGCTGGAGGAGACGAACGAAGGGTATGCGCTGGCGAAAATCTCGGGGTTGAAGTTGTGCGAATACTACCGCAAGCAGTATGGGCTCTGCTACCACTCGGCGATGCCCACGAATCTCTACGGTACGGGTGACAATTATCACTTGACGCACGCGCATGTCCTGCCCACGCTCATACGCAAGTTTGACGAAGCCAAGGAGCGCGGAGAGGCCACGGTTCCGCTCTGGGGGACGGGCAAACCGTTGCGCGAATTCCTCCATGTCGACGACCTTGCCTCGGCCTGCCGCCTGTTGCTCGAACTGGACAATCCGCCTGATTTGGTGAATGTCGGAAGCGGACAGGAGTTGACCATTCGCGAACTCGCCGAGAAGGTTCGCCAGGCCGTTGGCTGTACCGCCGAACCGGTCTTCGACCCGACGATGCCCGATGGCACCCCGCGCAAACTTCTGGACATATCCCTGCTCAAAAGTCTCGGCTGGGAGCCCCGGATTTCGCTCGAAGAGGGCATCGCCCGAACAGTCCGCGAATACCGCGAAGAGAAGGCTAAAGGCAACCTCCGGATGCGCTAATCCATTCCCCGGACGCCCCTCGCCAAACCAATCGGCCGGCGCGTTGGCGCCGGCCGATTTCACTTCAAAAACAGTCCTAAAAGGTACCCATCAGAGCCCCCATCTGGTTGGCACCTGTTGCACCCTTTCCTGCCCACCAACCGCCCACCTAGGTGCCCACCTTCCCATCCGGAGGCAAAGCACCTAGTCCCCGCAATCCCGCCCGGGCGCGCGCCGCCCCCATGCGCTACGCGCGGGCTGGCGGTGGACGATTGGACACCTACCGGAGCGGCTTCAGCAACGCCCCGACCGTCCGCTCAATCGCCTTCGCCGCCGCCTTCGCCTCGCGCTTCGCCTCGGCAGCCCTGGCCGCCAGCGCCGCATAGTCCACCCCGTACCCCGCGCCCAAATGACGCTTGCGCGCCAGCACCGCATCAGGATCCATCCCGCGCAAATCCTCCAGATGATCCCTGATTTGATGGTACGCATCCCGAAACGGCATACCCCCCGCCACCAACTCAAGCGCCGCATCCGTCGCAAACACCCCCGGCTCCGCAAAAGCCGCACGCAAACGCCCCTCGTCAACCGCCAGACGCCCCGCCAAAAGCATCATGATACGGACCGAACCACGCGTCACCCGCAGCCCCTCCATATACAACTCCTTCGTATCCTGCAAATCCCGGTTATACCCCCCCGGCATCGCCTTGATAACCGCCGAAGCAGCCGTCGAATATCCCAGCAGCAAAGCCGCCTTCGCGCGAATCAACTCCAAAAGATCCGGATTGTACTTCTGAGGCATAATGCTACTCCCCGTGCACAACTCCCGAGGCAGACGGAAATACCCAAACTCAGGCATCGAAAAGAGAATCAAATCCTCCGCCATACGCGAAAGCGTCAGCATCACCTGCTTAAGAGCATCCAGCAAAACAGCCTCATCCTTGCCCCGCGCGTTCGAAGCGTGAAACACATTTTGAAGCGGCGCGTCAAACCCCAGCAAACGCGTCGTCAGCCCCCGATCCAGCGGCAGCGGCACCCCATATCCCGCCGCCGACCCCAGCGGATTGCGATTATTGAACCGCCGCGCCCCCTCCAAGACAATCAAGTCATCCAAAAGCGTCTCCCCCCATCCACTAGCCCAACACCCCACCGTCGTCGGCATCGCCGGCTGAAGATGCGTCCTACCCACCATCGGCACCTTCGCATGCCGCTTCCCGAACGCAATCAGAGCACCCGAAAGCATCGCAATCTCCTCCGAGAGCGCGACCAATTCGCTGCGCACATGCAAGCGGATGTCTACCGCCACCTGATCATTCCGGCTACGCCCTGTGTGAACCCTTCGGCCCAATTCCCCGAGCTTGGCGGTAAGCCGCCGTTCCACCGCCAGATGCACATCCTGGTCCTCGGCGGTAATGCAGAAGCGGCCCTCTTTGGCATCTTGGATTATCTCGCGGAGTTCGGCGACAACGGCATTGCGTTCTTCGCGGGAAAAGATGGCGGGGGCGACTTCCATACGGGACAACATAGTCACATGTGCGGCGGTGCCGATGCAGTCCCACTGGGCGAGGGCGAGGTCGAGAATGGGGTCTTTTCCTTCGGTGAACGCCAACACGTCGGGGTCAATGGCGCCGACGACTGTCTTTCTATTTATAGCCATTTTTCAGCCTCATCTTTGAGTGAAGGGTGTGTGTTCGAGTTGGGCCTCAAGCGTGCGCCGCCGGGCCTCTAAGGTGCGCAATTCTGCAGCGAGTTTACGGGTATCGGTTCCATCCGAGAGTGCGTTGAGCCAGGCGGCGTAGTCGGCAGCGAGGTGGTCGAGTGCTTTGCCTCTGCCGATGGCTGGAATGCGCACGGTGAGGGCTTTTTGCTTGGCGGCGCGGCGGACGGCGGGTGCTTGGGCGCGGGGGATGAGCCAGGCGAGGGTGCGTGGGGTCCAGGGGTTTGGGCAGGGGAAGTTGGCGTCTGCGGGCCAGACGAGGAGGCTCATAGTCCAGCGTTGGAGGGCTTCTTTGGTGGCGACTCCGGGGTCGAATACGGAGGCTGCGGTCTGAAGGAGCCAGGAGTCCCAAAGGGTGTCGAGTTCGTCTGGGGGGAGTTGGGGCGTTTGGCCTTTGATGTAGGCTTCGAGTGTGATCAGGGGGTGTTTGCCGGTAAGGAGCCAGCGTGCGAGGACGGCGGCGAGGGGTTGGTCGAGTGTGGGGGTGTCGAGGAGTTCCTGGGCAGGGGGAAGGCGGGCTTCGGTCCAGCGGCTCCATACGGTTTCGAAGTCTGGGGTGGCGTAAATGAGGGTCTCGGGGTTGCCGTTGACTTGGGCGCGTGCGATGGCTCTTCCGAGGGCGGTCGCTCGGGCGGGGGGGAAGGCATCGGTCTGGGCGGATATGGAGCAGAGCCCGCGTATTAGGGCGTCGCGGAAGGCGTCGAGGTCGCAGGTCTCGGGTGCGGGGAGGTCGATGCGGGTCTTGCCGCCGGGGGCGACGCGGCAGTGGACATTGGTTGCGCCGTTGGTTTCGTTTCCGAGGACGATAATCAGGGGGTTGTCGGGGGTGGAGAAGCGTCTGTGGAAGGCGCGCTGGAGTTCTTGCTCGACGCGGGTGGCGAATACCAGCACGGAGGGGCGCATCTGGCTGACGCGCTCGTCTTTGGTGTATACCAGCAGGGCCCCGTCGTGCGAACGAACGGGGGCGAGTGTTTCGTATCTCCGGGAGGCGGCCGTAGCAAGGAATGCCCCCAAGAGGAACACGGCAATGAGTCGGACGGTCGGGGCAGGGATCACGCCGGAGGTTTCCATTGGCGGCAGGCGACGCCGGCCTCGTCCAGCAGCCGCCGAGTCTGGTCGTTGAAGGCGTACTCGCCGCCGTAGACGACCTCGCGGATGCCGGCATTGATGATCAGTTTCGCGCAGGTCAGGCAGGGGCTGAGCGTCACATAGATGGTCGCGCCACTCAAGCGGATGCCGTAGTAGGCGGCCTGGCAAATGGCGTTCTGCTCGGCGTGGACGCAGAGGCACTCTTCCAGCGAGGCGCCCGACGGCGCAGTACCGCTACAACGCGGACATCCCCCGTCAAAACAGTTGCGCACGCCCCTTGGCGTCCCGTTATAGCCCGTAGAAACGATGCGCCGGTCGGCCACCACCACAGCCGCCACCTGCCGACGCGAACAGTTCGAACGCGTCGCCACAACCTGCGCAATGTTCATAAAATAAGTATCCCAATCCGGCCTCGAATCGCTCATCTTCCCTCCTTGGTGCAGACAATGACCGTATACCCGCGCCGCCCCACCTCCGACACGACACGCAAATGCCGCGCGGCAACCTCCCGGAGCCGCTCCCCCTGCGTCGCCACCAGCCACGCTTTGCCCCCCGGACGCAAAACCTTGGCCGCCGTCTCCACAAAAAGTTCCGCAATCCGCCACTCCCCGAAATAAGGCGGATTCCCCACAAAACAGTCAGCAATCCCCCCGCACCCCCCGTCCGAAAGAAGAAACTCCGCCCCCACAATCCCGCACGACTTCGCATTCCTCCGCGCCACCTCGATAGCACGCGCATTCGAATCCACAAAGCGGCAACGCACCCCCTTGACCGCTTGCGCAATGAGCACCCCAACCATACCGCAACCGCACCCCATATCAACCAAACGATCCCCCTCCCGAACCCCCTGCACAGCAATCTCGGCCAGCGCCAGCCCCCCCATATCCGCACGACGATGACAGAAAACACCCGGGATTGTCAGCAACTCCAACGGCTCATGCCCCGGAAGAGATGCCCTGAAACGAGCCTCGAAATTGCGCACCCGCCGAGGACTTTCCGCCTTCCACCCCCACGCCACGCAACCCTTGCAGCCGCACCGGACCAACATCCCGCGCATCTGCTTGAATAGCGGCCCCAAAGGCAATTCGCTGGCAAGAATCACCAGCGCACCTGCCGCCGAAAGCCGCACCGTCTCCTCCAGCACCGAAAGGGCAAGTTCCCCAGAAATCCCCCCCGCAGAAAGAGAAATCGCGACCAGCGTTGGCGGCAGATTCCCGGGAGCAAACGGGTAAGGAACGCAACGGAGATCAACCTTTCCCCGGAGATCGTTGGCGTCCAGATTCTGCTCGATGGCGCGCCCATGATGGACATCAAGAACCCAGCACCCGACGCGGTGTTCCGGGAACATCAAAGTGGCGGCAATAGGCGCAGCCCCCGTCCGTCCTCCTGCAAACAATGCGGCGCCGGGCTGGATGCGATCGCGGAGTTCGGAAAGCATCTCCAGGAGGCTGCGCTCGGTAGGATGGAGGCCCGAGCGTGTAATGAAGTCGCACCGAATCTGGGGTAGCGGTTCGTGGCGCTGGTGGGCACCGTCGCGGCGGGTGAGCCAGATGGTTTTGAGGGCTTTGTCGGGCATCTTTTGGTGAGGTGGCTTCATTGCATGGCGTCGACCGGTGTGGCTTTGAGGGTGTCGGTCAAGGCTTGTGAGGGGATGGCGACAAGGAGTCCACGGCGGCCGCCGTTGATGTAGATGGTGGGGTGGTCGAGGATAGTTTTCTGAACGAAGACGGGCAGGTTTTTGCGTGTTCCGAAGGGGCTGGTACCGCCGCAGAAGTAGCCTGTGTGGCGCTGAGCGGTGTCGGTGGTGCAGGGGGTGATGGTCTTGACTTCGAGGGTTCGGGCTAGGTTTTTGAGGGAGATTTCGCGGTCGCCGTGCATAAGGCAGATGAGGGGTTTTCGGGTGTCGGTCTCGAGTACGATGGTCTTGATGCAAAGGTGTTCGTCGAGGCCGAGGGAGGTTGCGGCGAGGCGGGTTCCGCCGTGTTCTTCGAAGGTGTAGAGGTGCGGGGTGTAGGGGACTTTGTGGGCTTCGAGCCAGCGGAGTGCTTGGGTATGGGGGATGTCGTCACTGTGCGCCATGGGGTCGATTCCGGTCGTAGGATTCGGTGGAGAGGAGTTGGTAGATCCAGGGGTAGACGCTATGCCCCATGCCCAGACCGTGGATGATGCGCTTGTCGGTCGTGCGCAAGGCGTTGTAGGCGCCGTAAACGGCATTGGGGGCGCAGGTCTGGTCGACGAATCCGACGGCCATGTCGACGGGACAGCGGATGCGTTTGGCGAAGTTGACGCCGTCGTAGTAGGCCATGGCTTTGCGGACGGCGCGGGTGCGACCGGGGGCGTAGCGGCGAGCGTTTTCGATGGGCTGGGGCCAACCGGCCTGCATGCCGGATTGACGTTCGTAGAGGCCGGTCATGGCGGGGACGAAGATGGAGGCCCGGGTGAAGTGGGGGAAGAGGGCGCAGAGGATCAGACCGAAGCCGCCGCCTTGGCTGGTGCCTTCATAGTAGAAGCGGGTCTGGTCGACTTCGGGCTGGGCGTAGAGCCAGTCGACGGCGCGGACGATGCCCAGCACGGAGCGATGGTAGAAGTACTCCTCGCGGCTGTCCGCCCCGGCGTTGTAGTAGCGCCCGTTGGACAAAGGTTCGCACCACTTAAGCTGTTTGCTCCATACCTCTCCCGTCCGGAGATAGGCATCATACCCCCCCGAAAGTGGCAACCTCAGCACACTCATGAAAAGTACGATTCCCCCGCGGTCCGCCAAATCCAGCCGCGGCTCGAACGACCACCTCCCGAATCCAGCCCCCGGCACCTGCACGAAAACCGGAGCCTTCCCCTTGAGCCCCTTCGGCTTAACCAGCCACCCGTAGACCCGCTGCCCCCCCGGAACCCCAAAGGAAACCTCAAACGCCTCGCGCGAAGCATTCGTCCACGGCGCATACGGCCGAATCACGACATCCAGCGGCACCTCCCGGTAATACCGCTTCAGCGACTGCTCCCAAAACAGATCAAAATCCGCCGGCTCAGGCGTCCGCGAGACAATCCGCTCCGGAGAGACCGCCACCCCGCACTGCGCCGAAGCCATCCGATTCGTCTCTACCGGGGCAACCATACAGTGCAAAAACCCCGGCTTGTCCCCCACCACCGAAAGCGACAAACGCCCCACCCCGTTCGTCTCCGCCAACACCTCCCCGCCAAACCAACAAACCCTCATCCGCAACGCCCCCCCCCTCGCCTCAGCCCCCTCCGCAACCGCCGAAAAAACAATCCGCTCCCCCACCGCATAGACCGCATTCGTCCGATCGCAGACCACCTTCACATCCGCCCGCAACCCGACCGCCGCCAAAAACACAACACCAATCCACCGCAACCTCATAGCAACCTCCATCACAAACAACCTACCCGCACCGGCCCCTCACGCAACACCCGAACCGAACCATCCCCACACACCTGCACCACCGTACTGGCCACACCACCCCGGCACGGGCCATCGTCCGCCAACACATCCGCCTGCAAACCCAACGACGCAAAAACATCCCCCGCATCCAACGCCGGCATCCCACCACTCAGATTCGCACTCGTCACCCGAAGCACCCCCCCGCAAGCCGCCAACAGCCCACGCGCCCAACTATGATCCGGCACCCGCAAACCCTCCAAAACCTCCACCCCATCCCCACCCACACACGGCACCACAAGCGTCAAAGCCCCCGGCCAATACGTCTCAGCCAATCCCCTCGCAACCGGAGCAAAGCCCCCCGCAAAAGCCTCCGCAGCCCCCACATCAGACGCCAAAAGCGCAATCGGCTTCGACCGAGGCCGACCCTTGATTGCAGCCAACCGCGCCACCGCATCCAAACACCCCGGATGCGCCGCAAGCCCATAGACCGTATCCGTCGGAATAACCGCCACCCCCCCACGCAACAACACATCCGCCACGCGGGAAACACTCCCCGAATCGGCGCACGACAGCGCAATCATCGCACATCAGGCCCGAGAAACAAACGCCCCGTCTTCCGTATTGACCACCACATCGGTTCCGGCTTCAAGATACTCCGGAACCATCACCACCAGCCCTGTCGCAGTCTTCGCCGGCTTCGGTCGAGAGGTGACCGTCGCCCCCTTCATTGGCGGGTCACACTCCGCAATGCGCACGACAACCTTCGCCGGCACGCCAACCGCCAGAACCTTTCCATCCGAAACTAGGGCATACAGTCCTTCCAAATCCTCCGAGAGGAAGTGGACTTTATCTCCCAGCGCCTCTGCGTCCATCTCGAACTGGGAGAAATCCTCGGCATCCATAAAGGTATAGCGGCCACTGTTGTCGGAGTAGAGAAATTGAATATCTCGTTTCTCGAGGTCGCAATCCTGGAAGAGGTCATCGCCCTTGCAGGTCTTGTCTATCTTCGCCTTCGAGACTAGGTTCCTGAAGCGGAATCGGTAAAGTGTGGCGGCGCCTCTTGCACTCGGATTTGTCACCGTCAACTGTTCAAGGGCATGCGGGAGGCCGTCGATAGAGACCAGCGCGCCGCGATGCAGGTCACAGGCTCTTGTGGGCATTTTCAATCTCCAGTCGAATTACTTCCGCGGCCGCGCGGGGGTCGGAAGCCTGCACAATGGGTCGGCCGATTACTAGGTAGGACGCGCCGTCCCGGATGGCCGAGGCGGGGGTTGCTACGCGCTTTTGGTCGCCGATGTCTGCTCCTGCCGGGCGAACTCCGGGGGTGACAAGGAGTGCCTCTGGACCCAATGTTTCGCGCAGGCGGCGGACTTCCTTTGGGGAGCAGACTAATCCGTCCGCGCCGTGTCCGACCGCCAAGCGGCCCAACGCTTCGACTTGTTCCGCCGGAGGGCGTCCAACACCGATATCCGCCAGGTCTGAGGCATCCAGCGAGGTCAACACGGTCACGGCCAAGATTCGGGGGCGTTCGCTCCCGAAGGCTTTTGCCGCGGTGGCGGCCGCTTCGATCATGGTCTTGCCGCCGCTGGCGTGGATGGTCAGCAGGTCGACGCCCATCTTGCCGGCGGAGGTGACGGCGCGTTCCACCGTCCGGGGGATGTCGTGGAACTTCAAATCGAGGAAGACTTTCTTGCCTTTGGCCTTGACGGCTTTGACGACATCGGGGCCTTCGGCGGTGAAGAGTTCCATACCGATCTTGTAGAATCCGACGGCGTCGCCAATGCGGTCAAGCACGGCGAGGGCTTCAGCGGTGGTCTGGACATCCAGTGCAGCGATAATCATCGTTCCATCCTTTCGGCGCAGCGCTACTCTTCGTCCTCGCCGGCGGCTGTCTCTGCCGACTGGAGTTGGGGCATCTGCATGGCATTGTCGGTCAATCCGACCTGTTCGAGGTTCCACTCCAGCCACGCGGCGGAGAGGCGTGCGGCGGCGGGGCGGGAGACCTCTTGCTGGATGCGTCCGCGCTGCATCTCGGCGGAGACTGGATCCCCCTCGCGGCGGTCGGCGACATAGACCAGCAGGGAAGATGGGGCACCGTAGACGGGAGTCGCATCGGAGAGTTCGCCCTTGTGGAGGCCCCTCACGGCACGGATGACGCTGTAGAGGTTGGGGACTTTCTGGGGGGCGGTCATCGAGAAGGTGAAGTTGGTCGCGCCGGAAACTTTGACCTTTGCGGCGGCCAAGGCGTTGCTGAAGGAGGAGCCTTTGGCCAAGGCAGCGCGGATGGCAACGACAGTGTTCGACGCATAGGCATCATAGGCATCGTTTCGTGCCTTCTCAGAGGCGAGAGGCTTTACTTTGTGCAGGGCCTCTTCGTAGGTAGGATTGTGCGCGGGGGAATCCTTGTCGACGGTCAGGAGGTAGAAATGGCGGGCTCCCTTGGCTACGCCATAGGAGGTGTCGGCGCGGCTCATATCGAGTTCGAACGCAACCTCGGCAATGGCGGCGCCATCGGCACGGATCGCAGGCGGCTCCTTGGCGGAGAAGAGGGCGCTGTTGGTGATGGAGCAACCGAGTTTCCTAGCCACCGCCTCGAAAGAGGTGTCCATAATGTCGGGGACGACCGACTGGTTGAGATTAGTCTCCGCAATGTAGGCTGCCTCAATCATCCCAAGGTGGCGCAGAATCTGGGGCTTGACCTTCTCAAGGGGCGTGACAGCGGTGCCATTGGTGGTCTGGTAGGTGTACTTCTCGGTGTTGCTGTCGTAGTACTCCTGGATGTCCTCGTCCGTGACAAGCGCCTGCCCGGCGGCGAGCCAATTGGTGACGGGAATGGCAAAGTAGCGGATGCTCCGGCGGTCGGGAAGCGCGAGTTTCTCACCATTCTCGGCAAAGAACTTCCTCCAGTCAGCCTCCTTGAGCCCCATATCCTTGCCGGCGAATGTGTTGTCCAGCAACACCGTCTGAAGATCGAACTCGTCCGTGAAGTTCGCAACCGCGGTGTCGACCTCCATATTGGAAGGAAGCGCGGCGGTGGCAAGCACGGCCGTGAGCTTGGCAAGCGCAAGTTCGTCGCGCATCAAGCGTTCGTAAAGGGGCACGGTCAAGCCAGCCTGACGAAGCGTTTCCTCGTAGGTCTGGTAGCGAAAGGAACCATCAGGGGCGGCGAACTGTTCGCGTATGGCGGCGGCAATCTCGTCATCGCCAATGCGGATTCCTAGGTTCCTCGCCGTGTGGAGCGCAGCTAGGCGTTCCCAGGCACGGCGGTTGATTTGGGCAGCGGGAAGTGTAGAGCGATTGCGCCCGAAGCCGCGTATGGCATTGGCCGCCTCCTCGAAACGCTCGTAGGTAACTGCTTTGCCTGCGAGCTTGCCGGCGATACGACTCTGCGGGGCGGGTGTCGAGCAGGAATCGACGGCGACGAAAGTAAAGGAAATCAGGATGGCAAAGGCGCCCCAGAAGATTTTGTTGCGAATAATCCGATGGAAATGGTAGATGAACATAGGGGTGGAATTGGGGGTTGTTTGTGAGAAGAGGGTTGGCGAGAAGGGGTTATTGGGCTGGGTTGGAATCCTTGTTTTCGGTTTGTTCCTCTTCGGCCGGAACGGTCTCGCCGGTGCGAATGTTTTCCGAACCTCCGGCTCCGAAGAAGTTGCCGTTCGAATCGAGTTCGCCTTTGGTAAGCGTCTCAGGCGAGATGCCTTCGGCAACGAAGGAGAAGTTGTTTTTGGTCTTGCCGCTGGGGTTGATGGCAAGGGTGGTGACGGCTATATGTCCGGTGGTCTGGGCGTTCTTGCGCCAGATCTTGACTTGTGCCTTTGGGGTGAGGGTGAAGATGGTGGGTTCGGGGGTTCCGTTCTGGAGTTCGATGGCGTAGTCGCCTGCTAGGCTGGTGAGGCGGGTGTAGCTATGATTGAGGGCGTGGTGGACTTGGAGGTGGTTCTGGGCGCGGATGAGCGGGACGGTGTAATTGGGGCCTTGGATGGAGGTTCTGCCGGTAACGCCTTTGACGAGGAGGATGGCGTCGACGGCACCTTTTGATTGGATTTCGAAGGAGGCGCGGCCGGACATCTTGCATGCGGAGAGTTCGAGGCAGTCGACCCCGAGGGCGTCTAGGTCTTTGAGGTCGTCTGGGGTTGATGTCTCGACGCTTCCTTCAATCAAGCGGACGCGGAGGGCGCGCGGGAGGTCGGCGGCTGGGGCGACAGTGGCGGAGGAGTTTGGCGCGAGGCGGAAACTGATGCGGTCGGCCAGGCGGACTTCGAGGTTGCCGTTGGGCCCGGTCAGGAAGATAGTGCCGAAGGGGTAGGCGCGATTGAGTTCGGCGGCGTGGATGGTGCCGTCCGCGAGGCGGACTTGGCAGGCGCCTTGGGAGGTGATAACTTGCGCCAACGGCTCGAAGCGGACATAGTCCTTTGGGTCAAGTGGTGGGGCGGCCTGGGCCGGGGGCTGTTCGGACTGTCCGTCCGCGGCGGGGGCCTCATCCGTCTCTTGGGCGCACAATCCGACGGCGAGGGTGGCAGCCAAGGCGGCCAGCGCAAAGGTATAACGCATAAATCATCCTTTCAAAGCGTCCAAAATGAGCCTCTATGTTAGCGCATTGGCCCGTGAAAGTCAAAAGGATTCAACGCGCTATGGGAAATTGTCGCTCCCGCGCGGGCTCTTTTCGCCGGATTGGAACTCGGGCGGGAACGGGAGTTGGAGGTTGCAACCTCCCGGGGCGGTTCGTAGGCAGGTTCGGGGGCAACAGGTGGCAACCCATCGGGGGCAAAGGTTGGAACCTTTGGGATGCGGGCAAAGCGCATCAGGGGAGTCGGCAAAGGCTCGCCTGCGAGGCGTTTCGAAACCAGCCGGCGAGGTCAATGCGGGGCGTTCGGCAGGCAGAGGGATTCCTCTGGAATGGCCGATTTGGTGCGGTCGCCGGCGGTCAGCCAGTCGAGCGGAATCGGGCCGATGCGCGTCAGCCGGACGGTCATAATCCCTTGAGGTGTTCGCCGAAAAAGGCGCTCACTACCGGTTCGCGCGTCCGCCAGACGATGCCCCCCTCGCCCGCCACAGAGCCGGCCCTAGTCGGCACGCAAAAAACGGATGGGCTGAGCGTAAGCACGCACATTCTGATTGGTCGCGGCCAAACGGGAAACCTCCCTGCCATTCCAATAGATGCCGTCGCAGATAATCGCCCCAGAGGTGTGCTCGGCGTCGAAGCCCTGAAGCCAGAAAGTCGGACGGTGCGGCCCCAAAAGATGAATGTCGCGCAGCAGAACCTCACGCGTGCGCCCCCGCTGGCTGTTTGCCTTGGAATACTCGGGGACATAGAGGATGACCGAAGCAAAAAGAGGAGGCGGCGCTTCGGTCAGATTGGGGTTGAAATCCTTCGCCGACGGGCTGTAGGTCGTACGCGGGAACGGCTGATCCATCTCGACTCGAATCGAGTCAAAGGTGATATGGTGCACATCCGCTTGGTCGCAATTCTGAATATCCAGCGGCGTGCTGTGAACATGGAGAATGTCGCAATCCCGCCAGACAATCGAATGGATTGTTCGGGCCCGCGTCTCGGCTCCAATTTCCAAGCATCGCCCCCAATCACACCAGATGGTGCAGCGTTCGATAAGCGCATTGGTAAAGCAGTCGTGCCAAACACCGTCGTGCAACATCTCCTCGTCGCGCATCGTGTAATCGAACCCCTTGACGCAAATGGAATCGTCAAATGTCCGGACGAAACAATCGCTGATTCGAACATTCTCGCAATTGTGCATATCGATACCATCGGCATTGTAGCGCCAGTTGCCACAGATCTTGACTTGGCGAATGGTCAGGTCGCGGCAGCCAATAGGACGGATGGTGTAAAGCAGCGAGTCGCGAATCGTAATGCCGTCAATGAGCACCTGGTCGCAAAACTCAAGTTTGATGGCATTTTCGCGGCGCACATTGGTAATGGCGAAGCCCTTCGCCTTCTGTGCGGCGGCCAATGCCGGGTCGATGGGGATGGGAATCTCCTTGATGCGGCTCATATCGAGAATGCCGCGACCGAGAATACGGATATTGTCGGCATCGCGAGCTTCAATGCGCCCGTAGACGACAGCACCTTCATCCAAGTAAAGTGTCTCTCCCGAGGAGAGGCGAATGACATCTGCGTGATGCTCTCCTGGGCCATAATAGCGGACTTTGGGGTCTTTGGGATCCACCCGAAGCGTCTCAGGCGGGTCGGCGAAGATATGCAGGTTTCCGTGCGGGGAGTCAAACTCGACCGAATAGAATCCTGCGCCGGGAAGTTCGAAGCGCGCCGTACGCCCTTCGACCGAAGCTTTGATGCCTTTGGTCTGCGGACGAATGCGCACGGTGGTGAAATCGCGGGGAGCCGTCACGGAGACGGCAACGGGGCGATCGGTGGAGAAGCGCACCATTCCGCCAATCTCCGTCTGGTCTAATTCTCTCTGATGCCCGGGCCAGCGAATATTGACCGGCATAGCCGAATGGCGCACGGCGGCCACACCTGCCGGCTTCCCGTCGACGACAACCCGATACCCAGCCGCCTCGCGAGCCTCGCCCGGGGGCTGTGGATAGAGGTGAACCTCCGCCAACCCCGAAAGCGGCACCGACAACAGCCCGAGGGCGACTGCCGCCGCCCGTTTCATCCGCATCCAACTTGTCACCATCTTGCCTCCTGCTTCGCGTTTTCCAAACCCCTCACAATCGCCCCGTCGGCCCCCCATCCATCCACCAGACTAAACAAGTATACCACGCCCACCTTCCCCGACGCAAGCACGAGTTGCTCTACCCGGGAAACGCCTCGCCATCAGCCCACTTCCTAGTAACCACCCGTTCCGATGCCAACCAACCTCTTCCCCCCATTTCTGGCAACCTCACGGGCGCCTACCTTGCAACCTCTTCTAGGCTTGGGAAGCAACCATCACCACGCCCCACCGGCAACGCTCCGCGCCCGGCGACTACCGCCGCAAATTGCGCAGGTACGCCTCCAGCCGATTGCATCCCTCGCGAATTCGAGCCAAATCGGTCGCATAGGAAAAGCGCACAAAGCCCTCGCCCGCCGCCCCGAAGTCAACCCCCGGCGTCACCCCCACATGCGCCTCCCGCAGCAGGTCGAAAGCAAAGCGGTAAACATCATCCGTCCAACGCCGCGCATCGGCAAACACATAGAAAGCCCCCTCCGGCTCGGCCGTCAAACCAAACCCCAGCGCCTTGACACGCTCAACCAGATAGCGGCGCCTCTCGTCATAAATCCCGCGCATCCGGCGCACCACCGGGTCGGCTTCGCGCAACGCCGCGATACCCGCCCGCTGGGCAATGCTCGGGGCGCAAATGAAGAGGTTCTGCTGCAAAATCTGCATCGCCCGCACATATTTCTTCGGGGCGATGACATAGCCCAGCCGAAGCCCCGTCATGGCAAAGCGCTTGGAAAAACCATTCAAGACAAACGCATTGTCCGTAAACTCCAAAACGCACCGGGCCCGACCCTTGTAGACCAGCCCGTGGTAGATTTCATCCGAGACGATCGGTATTCCCAACTCCGAGAGCCCCTCATATACCCGATCCTCCGCCAGAAGCCCCGCCGGATTCATCGGAGAGTTTACAAAAACCGCCCGCGTCCGGCTATTCGCCACCCGCGCAACCGCCTTCGGATCGAGTTGAAAACGCGCTTCCGCCGAGACCCTGACCATCCTAGGAACCGCCTGGCAAGTCAGCGCGAAATTGCGGTAGCAGGGGTAGCCCGGATCGGTCAAAACCACCTCGTCCCCCGGGGCACAGAGCGTCAACAAGGTCAAGAGAATCGCGGGCGAGGAACCGGATGTCACCAAGATACAATCGGGGTCGACCGATACGCCATACTCAGCCCGGTAGAAAGCCGCGATTGCCTCCCTGAGTTCGGGGTCACCGAGCGAGTGGGTATAGTGCGTTCGAGCCTGGTCGTAGGCACCTTTCGCCGCGGCCGATACGCACGAAGGGACGGGAAAATCGGGCTCGCCAATCTCCAGATGCACCACATCGATGCCGTCCCTTTCCAGCCTCTGAGCCTCCTCCAGGACTTCCATCACCAGAAACGGCGACAAGCGATCAATTGTCGGATTCATTGTCTATCTGCTCCACCGGCACCTGCCCATCTTCCGCCAAAAAACGGCGTAGCCATTCGTGCAGGGCGCGGGCGCCAAAACGTTCCCTGGCCTGGCGAAACTGCCTCAAGGTGTCGAGTTTGAATTGGGCCCAGGCCTGCTCCCTTTCAGCCTGCACGCGTGCCTGTTCTTCGGCGGCGCGGCGGGCGGCTTTCTGACGCTCGCGTGCCACCCGTTCGACGGCAAAGGTCTCCAGCAAGGCCCGGCGGTCGGGCAAGGCTCTGCCGTAGGCGGCTAGGCCTTCGACGATGGCTTGGGCGAGCGCGGCGCGGCAGTGGGTGTTGGTCAGCGCGTGGCTGTCGGCTTCGTTGGAGAGAAATCCCAGTTCGACCAGGGTCGCGGGGATTGGGTTTTCGCGAAGGACATGGAAGTTGGCCCGTTTGAGGCCTCGGTCGACGCCATTGGTGCCGCGGGCCGCCGCCAAGGCATCGCAGAGTCGGGTATGAATCTCCCAGCCCAGCGCCGCGCTCAGGTGGGCGTTGGTGTGACCTTTCGAGGGGGGCGGCGGGTTTGGGCTGCCTTGTGTGCCGGGAAGGCCGGCGGGGGGGAAGGCGTAGCACTCGACGCCGGAGGCGTTGGTGTTGGCGGCGAAGTTGGCGTGAATGCTGACGAAGAGGTCGGCGTTGGTCGCCCCCGCGAAGGCGACGCGGGCGGCCAGTGGCAGGGCGCAATCGTTGGTACGGGTCAAAATGATGTCCAGATCGGGCGGTGCGCAATCCCGCACCCGGCGTGCGATGTCGAGCGTCAAATCTTTCTCGATGATGCAGGGATAGACGCCGATTGCGCCGTCATCCGCGCCGCCGTGCCCGGCATCGACCACGACCCGCAGGCGCGAGGCGGCGTTGGTCGAAGACGGTCGCGCCACAAGCGCGAGTTGCTCTAGGTCTTCAACCGCAAAGTGCCAGTTGGTCGAGGGCGCGGAACAGAGCCAGTAGAAGTGTCCGTCGAGTTCCACGCGACGGCGTCCCAAGGGGATTGTGAGGCAATTCGTGCCATTGGTGCAGACCACCTCCTGCGCAGGAATGCCTCCGACGGATAGCAACAAACGGGAACAGAGATTGGAAAGAGCCACACCCGTTTCTGCGCACCAAACGGAACTCGCCGCAAACAGCAACGGAAGGGAAAGTCGCAAGCAATTCATCGCTCAAAGGGGCAGGCGCGAGGGGCCAAAGGCGGGACGATTCGCATGCAGATGCGTCAAGGCAATCGCCAACGCGTCGGCAGCGTCGTTTTGGGGAAGTTCGGGTAGCGCGAGGAGCGTCTGCATCATCTTTTGAATCTGAATCTTCTGCGCGCTCCCCACCCCCGTCACCGCGCTTTTGACCTTCCTCGGTTCATACTCGTAGACGGGAAGCCCGGCACGCGCGGCACGCTCGACAACCACGCCGCGGGCATGGCAGAGCAACATCATCGTCCGGACATTCTTGGCATAAAAAATTCCCTCGATGGCAACCGCATCGGGAGAATAATCAGCAATCAGACCATCCAGCGCATCGGCAAGCACCGTCAGGCAGGCGGAAAAGGGACGGGTCGGCGGATTGGCAATCCGCCCCCACGCAAGAGCCTCGAAACGGCTACCGCTCTGACGCACCAGACCATAGCCACTGGAGCGCAAAGAGGTGTCGATTCCCAAGACCGTCATAGGCGAAAAACGGCGAACCGCCCGGCATAACCCGTGGACGATTCGCCGTCTGGATAAATAGAACCTTAGGCCTGGCCGATAGCGTTCAACAACGCCTGGAACCAATCGACCGAAGGATTGAAGGGCTTGCCGCCCTTGATACGCGAAAACTCGCAGGCGCGCAACTCATTGCCCTGATCCTCGTCTTCGCCAATCACCCCGCCAACCCCGGCAAGAGCACACTCGACAGCCTTGACGGCGCAACGGCGGATAAGTTCCTTGTCCTTGGCAATCGGCGCCGCCGCGCGGGAGTAGTAGCCGCTCTTCTGGATAAGCGTCTTCTCCGCGCCCAGCATCTCGGCAAACTGCTTGCCGAACCAAGCCCCAGGGTTGACCTTGTCGAGACGCGCATGGCCGAAAGCATCGCGGGGAACCTCCTCGCCGCGAGCCTCCATCTCCTTGATGATGGTCTCAAGACCGGCCCCCTCGGAGATGAAGATGTTGACGCAATCGTTTTTGTCCATCACCTGGCGCAGTCGGGCGGCCTCCTGGGCGATGTCAAAGTTCATCTCGGGGACATAGACGGCATGCACCTCCTCTCGGTCGCGGGTAAGGCCGAAGTCGGGGCAATACTTCTGCTGGTCGAGGAGTTTGCGGTAGGCGACCGCGGTGGCTGCGGTTAGCCAGCCGCAGTTGCGCCCCATCACCTCGTGGATGATGAGCATGCGGGGGTTGCAGGTGTTCTCCTTGACCACATTGCGGAAGTACTTGGCGCCCTCCTCCGCAGCTGTCCAGGCACCGAGGGACTGAGCGATGGGATAGACATCGTTGTCAATGGTCTTGGGCAGTCCGACCACGGTCAGGTCGTAGTTGTTCTCCTTGAGGAAGGCGGCGAGGTCGGCGGCGGCTGTGTTGGTATCATCGCCGCCGATGGTGTGGAGGACATCAACGCCATCCTTGACGAGCTGGTCTGCGGCGACCTTCTGGGGATCCTGCCCCTCTTTGACGAGTCCGCGCTTGACGCAGTCCTTAACATTGGTCAACTTGACGCGGGAGTTTCCGATGGGGCTACCGCCATGCTCGGTAAAGACCAGCGCGTTCTTGCGGACTTCCGGGGTGACGGTCAGGTACTGCCCCTTGAGCAGGCCCATATAGCCGTTGACATAGCCGATAATCTCAATCGACGGATCGACACGGGTGTACTCGTCAATCAGATACCCGATAGTCGAACTCAAGCAAGGTGCAAGTCCGCCGGCGGTCAACAGTCCGACGCGTTTGATTTTCTTAGCCATTCCAAATAGACTCCAGTTGTAGTGGTCAATCAGGCGCCATTCTCTCAAATTTCAACCGCCGAATCAAGCCTATTCCCCCTGCAACGCCTAGCAAGCCGCTCCGGATGCAAGAGGCGGGGCCCCATTTCGCTTGCACCTCATACCGAAACCATAACACGGTCGATTCCTACCCATTCGTCACCCCATTCCCTGCACACCACCACCCCCACATCCTGCCAACCCCCGACACCCCAAGCAACCAACCCCACCCGGCACATCCTGCCAACCAATCCAGCAACCCCTTGATTGACAGAAGGATAGTATGGCGCAAAGACCTTGCCTTTCCCCCTTCCCGAAAAGATTCTTCGCCCGAACGCAACATTTCGCTTGCACCAAACCACCTCATTTGCTATGCTCTGTCCCTGTTGCGCGGCTGTAGTTCAATGGATAGAGCACTTGACTACGGATCAAGATGTTGCAGGTTCAAGTCCTGCCAGCCGCGCCATAATTCCCTTTATTGCGGGGTGGAGCAGTCTGGTAGCTCGTCAGGCTCATAACCTGAAGGCCGTTGGTTCAAATCCAGCCCCCGCTACCATTTGTCCGGGCAGGCACCCGTGGTGGAATTGGCAGACACGTAAGATTCAGGTTCTTATGCTGAGAGGCGTGGGGGTTCAAATCCCTCCGGGTGCACCAACCACTGACCGGAACGGCTTTATGCCCCCTTCGTCTATCGGTTCAGGACACCAGATTCTCATTCTGGGAAGAGGAGTTCGACTCTCCTAGGGGGTGCCACTCTACGAGCCTCAAACAGACCGTTTGAGGCTTTTTTTGTTGCCCGAGACAGCCGAATATGCCAACCTCCACCAGTTGCTCCTACCAAACCCGCTGGCCCGAACTGGTCTCGCCCTACTACCGTAGCCTTGCCACCAGCGCCCCTGGCGACCCCATAGCCGCGCAGTTCGCCTATAACCCTGAAGAAGACCATTTCGACCCCACCTGCCAGGGCGATCCCTTCGGCGAATGCACCCGCGCGGCCTTCTTCCCCGGGGTCAAAAGGCGCTTTCCCGACCGGGTCTTGATTATGGTCAGTCACGCCTGCGCGGTGCATTGCCGCCACTGCACGCGGAAGAACCTTTTGGGAGTGGAGAATCCCGTCTGCACCGACCTTTCAGGGGCGCTCAAGCGTATCAAAGAGTGCCCGGAAATACGCGAAATCCTCCTTTCCGGCGGGGATCCGTTGATGCTGGAACCGGGGCGAATCGTGCCTATCGTGGAGGCGTGCGCGGCGCTTGAACAGGTCGATGCGGTGCGTATCGGGACGCGTGTTCCGGTGGTGGATCCAGACCGGATTGTGCCCCATCTGGCGGCGGCGCTGGGGCAAAGCAAAAAGGTCTGGGTCAATACACAGTTCAACCATCCGAAGGAAATCACTCCGGCGGCGGCGCGGGCGTGCGGGAGGCTGGTTGATGCGGGGATTCCGGTCTCGAACCAGAGCGTTTTGCTACGGGGAATCAACGATTCGGTGGAGACGATGGTGGCGCTCTGCGCGGGGCTTCAGCGGATACGGGTTCGGCCGTATTATGTCTTCCAATGCGACCCGGTGCAAGGTACCGCTCACTTCCGGGTGGAGGCGGCAAGGGCGCGGGAGATTGCCCGAGAGGTGACGCGGAGGCTGGGCGGGCTGGCGGTGCCGAGGTTCGTGATTGACCGTCCGGGGGAGGCGTGCAAGACGCCGTTGCGGATGGGTATCGAGGCGGATTGAGCGATGCAGGGGTGGCTCTCGATTCCTTTCCTGCCGATGGCGGCGTTCCGGCCGATGCCGGGGGCGATTGGGCTGTTTGATTCGGGGCGCGGGGGGCTTTCCGTTGCGCACGCGATTCGCCAGGCATTGCCGTCGGCGGATTTGCTCTATGTGGCGGACGAGGCGTTCGCGCCCTACGGCAACCGGAGCGAAGGGGAGATTCTCGATCGTGCCCGCCATCTGGCGCGGCTCCTGCAAAGGGCTGGGGCGGCGATGCTGGTCGTGGCGTGCAATACGGCTACGGCAGTGGCGGTCGACGCGCTCAGGCGGGAGTTTGCCGTCCCGATTGTCGGGGTCGAGCCTGCGGTCAAGCCGGCCGTCGAACTGACGCGTTCGAAGACCATCGCGGTGCTCGCAACCGCCCGCACCCTGCACTGCAACCGCTTCAAGAGCCTGCTGGCGCGCTTCGCGCGTGAGACAAAGGTGCTTACCTCCGACTGTCCGGGGTGGGTATCTCTGGTGGAAGCAGGTTGCCACCTCTCGCCCGAAAACCTTGATACCTTGCGGCGCGTGACCTGCCCACTAATCGAACAGAACGCCGATGTGCTCGTGCTCGGTTGCACCCACTACCCCTTCCTCATCCCCCTGCTCCGCCCCCTGCTCCCCGAAGGCGTCCACCTGCTCAACCCGGCCCCGGCAATCGCCCGACAAGTCCGTACCCTCGCCCGGCAGTTCGCCCTTCCCCTGAGCCGCGGCGCCACCCTCCGCTGCTACGCCACAAACCAATGAAACCCTTCATTCTCCACTCGGACTACCCCCTCGCAGGCGACCAGCCCCAGGCCGTCGAGACACTCGCCAACGCCATCGCCCAGGGCAACGAACGCCTCGTCCTCCAAGGTGTCACCGGCTCCGGCAAGACCTTTACCATGGCCAACCTCATCGCCAAGGTCGCCAAGCCAACCCTCGTACTCTCCCACAACAAAACCCTAGCCGCCCAACTCTACACAGAACTCAAAAACTTCTTCCCCGAAAACGCCGTCGAATTCTTCATCAGCTACTACGACTACTACCAGCCCGAAGCCTACATTCCACAGACCGACACCTATATCGAAAAAGACGCGGCAGTCAACGAAGCCATCGACCGCTTTCGCCTCGGCGCCACCAACTCCCTCATCGCCCGCAGAGATGTCATCGTCGTATCCTCCGTCTCCTGCATATACGGCCTCGGCTCCCCCGAAAACTACCGCCAAATGGTCATCGAACTCCAGCCCGGCCTCAATCTACCACGCCAACAACTCATCGACGAACTCATCGCCGTCCAGTATCGGCGCAACGACTTCGAGACCACACCTGGCAACTTCAGAGTCCGCGGCGATACCATCGACATCTTCCCCTCCTGCTCGACCGACGGCATCCGCGTCGACTACTTTGGAGACCAAATCGACACCGTCCGCCCCCTCGACCCCATCGCAGGGAAGACCGGCGCCCCTCTCAAGTATGCCATGATTTCCCCAGCCAAGCACTTCGTCATGCCGCAGGAAGCCATGAAACTCGCCGTCGGGCGCATACGACAAGAACTCCAGGAAAGGCTCCGGGAACTCGAAAGCCTAAACAAGCTGGTCGAAGCACAGCGCCTTCAACAGCGGACGGAGTACGACCTCGAAATGCTTCAAGAGATGGGCTACTGCAACGGCATCGAGAACTATTCGAGGCACCTCTCGGGTAGGCAGGCGGGGGAGCCGCCGGATTGTCTCTTAGACTATTTTCCCAAGGATTTCCTGACCATCATTGACGAGTCGCATGTGACCATTCCGCAACTCAGGGCGATGTACAATGGTGACCAAGGGCGGAAGCAGTCGCTTATCGACTATGGGTTCCGGCTGCCGTCTGCGAAGGACAATCGTCCCTTGGCATTTGGTGAGTTCATGGATCGACTTGGTCCGGTGTTGTTCGTATCAGCGACGCCTGGGCCTTTCGAGGCACAGCAGGCGGAGGTTTCGGCGGAGCAGGTGATCCGTCCGACTGGTCTTTTGGATCCGCCTGTTGAGGTACGGCCTTTGGCGGGGCAAATCGACGATTTGATCGAGGAGGTGCGGCGGACGGCGGAGGCTGGAGACCGTGCTTTGGCGACGACTCTGACGAAGCGTTCGGCGGAAGACTTGTCGCGTTATCTGGCCGAGTTGGGGATACGGACGGAGTATTTGCATTCCGGGGTGGATGCGCTGACGCGTGTTCAAACGCTGGCGAAGTTGCGCAAGGGGGAGTTCGATTGTCTGGTTGGGGTGAACCTGCTTCGCGAGGGGCTAGACCTTCCGGAGGTGGCTTTGGTGGCGATTCTGGATGCGGACAAGGAGGGGTTTCTGCGTTCGACGACTTCGCTGATTCAGACGGCTGGACGGACGGCGCGGCATCTCAATGGCCGGGTGATTCTCTACGCCGACCATCTGACGGGGGCGATGCAGGAGATGATTCGCATCACGGCCGACCGGCGGCGCCGCCAGGAGCAGTACAACCGCGAGCATGGTATCACCCCGACGAGCGTCAAGCGGGCAATCCGGGAGGAGTCGCTCAAGACCGACGAGGTCAAACACCAAGCCGCCGCCCTCGTCGCCGAGCGGCACGAATCCTACGACATCGCGACCGCCATCGACCAACTTCGCCAGGAGATGCTGGAGGCCGCCGACGCTCTGGAATTCGAGCGCGCCGCGGCGTTGCGCGACGAAATCCGATTCCTCCAAAAGGAGTCCACTCCCGTCACAGCCCCCGACCCTTCCACCCCTCCCCAGGTCAAGCGCACCCGCAAACGCCCCCGTCGCTGACCCGCCCGCCGACGCCCCTGAAAGGTTGCCACATCCCGGCCCCGAAGGTAGCCGCGAAAGCCTCCCATTCCTGCCAACCCGCCGCCCCCGATCCTGCGCACGAACCGCCCCCCTCCGCGGCAACTAAACGGCGCCGCCCGGACGAATTGCTCCGTCCAAGCGGCGCCAAAGCCGGAAACTCCGAGAAGGGCGGCAGGCTACTTCACCTGCTCCAGCAACCACGGCTTGACCGCAGCCGCCCAAATCTCATACCCCTTCGCCTCCGGATGAAGCAAGTCGCGCGCCATCTCCTTCGACAGCGTCGAACCATCCGCCTCCAGCAGTTTCGCATTGATGTTCATCCAGACAACCTGCTTTCCGTCGCACAGCGTCGGCAGAATCGCATTGATTTTCTCATTGCGGACACGCAACCCATCGGACGCCGAAGCCCCCCGCGGAAAGATAGCCAGCAACAGCACCTTCGCTTGAGGGCAACGATCCTTGAGCACCTTCAAAATAGCCCGCACACCCGCAACCGTATCCTCCGTCGACTCCGCCGATTCCGGCCGCCAACCCGTATTGTTCGTCCCAATCATCAGCATGATTGCCTTCGTCCCCATCGTATCCCAAGGCAGATGCTCCGCCATCCAAATCGTCTGCTCCGTGCGATCCCCACTGTTCGCCGCATTGAGAATCGAGAGCCCCTTGAACTCCCGGTCGAAGACCCCCTTCCCCTTGCTCTCCCAGAAGTGCGTAATCGAATCACCCAGAAAGACAATCGGCCACTCCTGCTGCTTGGCCAAGGCAATCTTTCCCTCCACCCGAGGCTTCCACCAGCCCCACTGGTACCAAGGCGCCGCCTTGTCCGAAACCCTTCCCCACGCCAGCCCCGTACCCAGTAGCAACACCAGTAGCAACGACTTTTTCATCTCTATTTCCTCCAATCAGGAGCCCCAGCGCGTCAGAACCGCACTCCGCCACTCGGCGATGCGAATGCTCCGGACCTCCTCAAATCCCAAAGCCCGATAGGTCTCCAGCACCCAAGGGTACTGCGACTCAAGAATCCCCGAGACAATCAGCCACCCCGTACAGGCATCGGCTATCGGCCGCGCGAAGTTGACCAGCACAGGAGCCAGGATATTGGCCAGCACCACCCGACCCCGCCCCTTGAAGTGACCCACGCCCGCGGCCGAAAAGGAAATCTCAACCCCATTGGCGGCCGCATTCTCCCGGGCAACCCCCACCGCATCCGGATCCAAGTCAAACCCCGCGACCGAATCAAACCCCAGCAGCCGCGCCCCGATTGACAAGATGCCCGACCCGCAACCCATATCCAGCACCTGCCACAGATCCCCCTCGACCGGCCCATGCAACTCCGGATGCTCCCGCTCCAGCCAATCCAGCAACGCCAGACAGCCCCGCGTCGATCCATGCTGCCCCGTACCGAAACACATCCCCGGATCCATCCGCACCACCAACTGCCCCGGCTTCGCGTCAAAACGCTCCCAAGTCGGGCAAACCACAAAGCGATCCGAAACCACCTCCGCGTGGAAATAAGCCTTCCAACACTCCTGCCAATCCTCGCGCGGCAACTCCCGCACAACAGGCTCCAACGCCAGCCCCAACAGCCGCCCCGCCCCCTTCAACCCCTCAATCACCACCCCCTCGTCAAGCCCAGGCGGCAGAAACACATCCACCCGACTCCGCTTCGACACCGCATCGAAAAAACAGGTCGGAGACCACTCCGCGCCCCCCGCCAACTCCAACAGCAAATTCGCCTCCTCGTTTCCCACCGGACACGACACCACCCGTACCACCTCCCGCAAACAACCCTCGTCAGACTGAGCCATCATCCTACCTACCAAACATCCCCATCGATTGCCACCCCCGACACCCCATCGAGCCTACCTCCAAGCCCCTATCCTAGGCACCCGCAGGCCGCAACAAAACAAAAAAAGCCCCCCACCACTCCATACCGCGCGGCACAGATGGTACGCCCCATCCGCACCACACGGCACACAGGATGGGGATCAATAAGTTCCCGAATTGATGCCCCCGCCCGACAAACCAGGCATCGGCATCGACCCCTCCCAACTGGACGGAGTCGACCAAGGCATATCCGTATGCTGATCGGGATTGTCAGCCATGCAGCCGCCCAACCCCAAACCGAGCAGAACAGCCAGCAACCACACCAAGTGCTTAGTAGAAAATGACATCTTTGACTTCCATAGGAGCCTGCTGCCAATCCGGCAGAATGTCCACAACAACCAAATTGGACTTGCCCTCCTTCTTATTCGGGAAGGCCTTGCGCAGACGAATACGCGTAATATATTCCCCTGCAGGCCCCTTGAAGCCCGGGCGCTTGACATGCAGTTCCACGGAAGGCAACGGCGCATCCAGATTCTCGCCCAGCAACTCCTTCATGGAATCCTCGCCAAGGCGGATGATGGCAAACTGGTATTCATTGTCCACCTTGACAACTTCACCCTTGACACCTGCCGTCAGATTGGCCACGGCGAAGCCACCACCCGTGCCGCCACTTGCCGGATCCTGCTTCAGACGCTTGATTTCCTGCGTGGCCTGTTCAAGGGCCTTGTTGAGGTTCGCAATATCCGTCTCAAGGGTCTCGACCTTCTCTTGCTTCTCGGCCACTTCAGCCTTGGCATCGGAGAGTTCGACTTCAAGTTCTTTGCGCCGAGCCTCCATTTGTTCAATCTTGGCCTCTTTCTCGGCAATGTCGGCTTTGAGCTTTTCTATCTCGGCCTCTTTCTCCTTGATGGTGTGCTTGTCGCGGCGACCATCCTGCTTGAGATTATTGTAGTCGGTGATGACGGTGACGAGTTCCTCGCGGAGTTTGACCAACTGTTCGCGGGTCTTGTTGAGGAGCGCGTTCTGGGCCTTGGCGCGGTCGAAAACCTGTTCCAGAACAAGGCGTGCGGTGCCCTGCCCCTCGGTAATGTAGTTGCCCATAGAGTCGGTTGCGGGGACGATTTTGCCGTTTTCGTCCGTCTGGGTACGGTAGTAGGCGTTGAGTTGGGCGCGTTTGGCGTCGGTGGAGTCGATGTCCATCGCGGGGAGGTTGGCCTGCTCGTACTTTTGGACATAGCCATCCCAAAAGGTATCGGTCTCGGGGTTGTCTTGAAGCTGATCGGTGACCTGGGCGATATCGCGCGCAGGATAGACGGCTGGCGAGGCAGGGTCGACGGGATCCTCGTTTTCAAGGGTTTTGGAGACTTTGACGAAGTAGTCTTTGTAGAGTTCGCCGCGGCCCTTGAGCAGTTCGCGCTTCTTGTAGAGTTCGGCGGAGAAATAGAGCGATACGGCGTTGATGACCAAGACGAGAAAGACGAGGATGCGCAAAGCTACATTCATAGTTGAGACCTGTCGTGGGGCTATTGACGGCATAATGATAACCGAAAGGGCGGAGAATTTCAAACAAAAAGAGCGGTTCGCGGCAAGAAAGCGGCGCCCGCCCTCTCGGTGCGGCAAGCGAATCGGATGATGCCCTTATATAAGGTATAACTCCAGCCAGCCATACCCGAGCGTGCCCCCCACCCGCCCCAGCAAATGGTTCCCGCGTCCCCCTTCGAGAGGTTCCTGCGATCCAGACCGGATGGTTGCCACCACCACCCCACACGCTCGCCCACCAGTCGCCCACGGAGGAGCCAACCAATCCGTCCGAGCGCCCACCGCCCCGACGCCACGAGGAGAAACCTCGCCCAAGCGGCGGTTTTGCTTGCCAACAAAAGGCCAAAATGGTATACTCTGAATCTTTAGCAACCGGATTTCCGCCCCGAGGATATTCCCTATGAGCAACGATTTCAACAGCCAGTACGATGCGATCCAGACCCTCGTCCAAGAGGGCAAGCCAGCCGAAGCCGCCGCCGAGTTCGACACCATTCAGAAAGAACTCCTAGCCGCCCGCGACCTCCCCGGCATGGTCTCCTGCCTGACCCGCCGCGTCCGCATGCTCGACGACATCACACTCCCCGCCCTTCACGACACCCTCAAATCCGCCGCACCCAAAGAGCAGAAAATCCTCCTCGACCAGATTGGCCTCGAACGCACCAACATCAAACCCGCCGAAGTCCTCCGCCGCCTCCAAGTCCTGCTCGACATCAAAGAAGGCGACCCCGTCCTCGACCGCTCCTGGGGCTTCGGCGTCATTCGCAAGATTGACTCCTTCTTCGCCAAAGTCACCATCGACTACGATATCAACCCCGGCCACACCATGACCTTCGCCGCCGTGGCCGCCAGCCTCAAAGTCTGCCCCGAAGAACATATCCTCGCCCGCAACTACCGCGATCGCGCCGCCATCGAGCGCATGGCCAAAGAAAACCCCGGCGAACTCCTCAAACTCGCCCTCCGCAGCTGGGGCAATGTCCCCGTCGGACGCCTCGAAGACCTCCTCTGCAACAACGCCATCCTCGGCCGCGACCAGTGGAAACACTTCTGGACCGAAGCGCGCAAAGCCCTCCGCAAAGACCTGCTCGTCGACATCCCCGCCCGACGCACAGAACCCATCCGCCTTCTGACCGCCCAACTCGCCTTCGACCAAGACTGGCTCGCCGAACTCAAAAAGGCGCGCGACATGCGCAAAATCCACAAGGCCATCACCGATTACCTGGACGACCTCAAGACCAACGGCGACCAGACCGCCATCCCCCCCGACTTCGCCGAAGTCATCAACGACCGTATAGCATTCTCCCTCAAAGGCGCCGACAACACCGACGCGCCCCTTTACGCCGCCTACATCGTCCTCTCCAAACGCGCCCGCGTCCAACCTTTGCCCGACGAGGACCTCCGCAAGCAGATGATTGACGAAGACCGTTTCCTGCAAGCGGCCGAAAAACTTCCCGCCACCCAGTTGCGCGCCCTCTTTGCCTTCCTCCTGGCCGATGCCAACGCCAAGACCGCAATCATTGCCAGCCTCCCCCGCCTCAACCTCACGACTTTGGGCGAAGTGCTCGGGCTCCTCAACGACGATCCGGAAGCCCGCGCCGCGGTTGCCAGACTCCTATCCCAACCCGAGCCTGTGCCCACCCTGCTGGTCTGGACGCTGCGCAACCACGAGAACCTTTCCAAGGACGGCTGGACGCTCCCGACCTATATGGATCTGCTCCAGCAGGCGCTCTTCGTAATCGAGCATCGGTACGCAGGCGAAGCGCTCCGTATGCGCAACATTCTTCAAGAGTTCTTCGACAGTTCCGCTTGGTTGACCAAGACTTGGGAGCGACTCGACTCGTTCCAGCGCCGGCTCCTGTTCGAGCGCATCCAGGCCTCCGAGTTCTGGGAACCCGCCTCCCATCGCGTGCTCGTCAAGCGCCTCATTTCGCTTTCGCCCGCCCTTGGAAAAGGAAAAGATCATCTTTCCGTCAAGGCGGCCACCAAGCGCCTCACCTCTTGGCGTTCGCTGGCCGAGCGCAAACTCGCCTACGAGCATCTGGTCACTGTTGAGATGCCCCGGAACGCTGCCGATATTGCCGCGGCACGCGAACTCGGCGACTTGCGCGAAAACGCCGAATACCAGTACGCCAAAGACAAGCAGCGCGAACTGCTCACCCGCCAGTCCAAGATGGATGCCGACCTCAAACTCATCCAGGGAACGGACTTCGCCGATGTCAAGACCGATCAGGTTGCCCCGGGCACGGCGGTCTCCTACACGCGCCCCGACGGCACCGTTTGCTCCTACACGATTCTCGGCGAGTGGGACAGCAACGAGCAGTTGGGCATCATCTCCAACAAGTCCCGCCTTGCAATCGGCCTTTTGGGCAAGAAGGTCGGCGAGAAGGGCAAGATTCCCTCGGCCGCCGGCGAAGAGGAGGTCACCATCACCTCGATTGCCCCCATCTCCGACGCCGTCAAGGAGTGGATTGCCGGAACGCCTGCGCCCATCAAAGACGAGAAGTAGGCCGAGCCCCTTCGCCCGGTTCACGCTTTTGCGCTACGGGTTGGCGGCTGGTGCACGCTGAGGTGGGTACGACAAGGCCAGTTTGGCATCTTTCTGCCGCCCCCGAAGGAAGCCAGCATGCCCCGCCATGTGTGACCGAGAACGGGGTTCTTGGGTAGCCACCTTTCGTTTTTCGCCGTCCCGACCGGCACTTCGGGGCGGGAACGGTAAATCCGCCGGGGCGAAAACTGTTGGCGCTACAGTCTTTCGAGAGGAAGACGCGCCGCGCGAAGTTGGCCGCCTGGCACTTGCCGCGAATGAATCGCCCCGAGCCGAGACGCCAGCGTCTGGCTCTGTCAAGCAGGTGACGCGCGGGTTCGCGTACGCCGCACCGGCGCGTGCCGGGCGCAGGTTGTCTCTTTAACAATTCTCTGATTTGCCCTTGTTGCTTTCATCATCCAAATCCGCTCCACGATGCGTTCGCGCCTCGACACGCGAACCAACCGCCATCCGAATCAACCTGTCTCCATCTTTCCGATCGCCTCACCATTCCGCTACGGCACCGCTAATCCACGACTTCTGAAAAAGGCACTCTGGCGGACGATTCGCCACGCTCGCTTTGTCCGCCGCCATTATGGCTCAAATCCCTTTTGCTGAACTGATCTCCTTCTTCGCGAAACACAAGAAGTTTCTCGTCTCCGGGCATGTACGCCCCGACGGCGATTCCATCGGCTCGGCGGTGGCGCTGTGCAGCCTGCTCAATCGCCACGGGCACGATGCGTTCTACCCGGTCGACGCGGGCAAGGCCGGGGCCCCCGCATTCTTGCTCGAAGGTTCCGCCGCGGTTCCATTCGAGCGGATTCCCGACTTCGACGCCGTGGTTTGCGTCGACTGCGCCTCGGCAGACCGTTTGGATTCCCGCCTTCAAGGGTTGGTCTCCGGCAAGCCGGTTGCGTGCATCGACCACCACCATACCAACACGGCTTTCGGAACCGTCAACTGCATCGATCCCGAGGCCTCCTCGACTGGCGAACTGATTTGCCGCTTGGCTGATGCAGCGGAGTGGACATTGAACCGCACCGAGGCGGAGGCGCTTTGGGTCTCGATTGTGACGGACTCGGGGCGCTTCGCCTATGAGTTGACTTCTCCGGAGACCTTGCGCATCGCCGCCCGCCTCAAGGCCTTGGGCGTGCGGTCGCAGGAGATCAACGACCGCCTCTACTGTTGTTTTACCAGGCAGGCGCTGGAACTCAAGCGCCGGGCGTTCAATACCCTTGAAGTCTCCCCCGACGGCAGGATTGCCAGCGTCAGCCTGTCGGCAACCGATTTTCTGGCGTCCGGAGCAGGCAAGTCCGACGCCGAAGATATCATCGAGATTCCCCGGTCGGTTGCGGGAAGCGTCATTGCGCTCTACCTCTACCAGACCCCCGAACGCCCCGAGGTGACCCGCTTGTCGATTCGGACGCGTGCCCCGCTTGATGCCACGCGTCTGGCCGGCGCGTATGGCGGCGGGGGGCATTTGCGCGCCGCCGGGTGCGATATCAATCTACCGCTTGAGGCGGCGAAAAAGGCCGTTTTGGGGCAGATTGCGCGCCTCTATCCGGTCGCCGGGAACGAAGTCGCCCCCGCCTCCGGCAAATAGGCTTGACCCCTGCGGACGGCGTGGTAGAATAGAGAACCGTTGAGTTCGACTACACAGGAGACTACTGTTATGGCTCGTTTTACCCTGCCTCGCGACATCTACCACGGAAAAGGCTCCCTGGAGACCCTCAAGACCTTGACCGGCAAGCGCGCGGTCATTTGCGTCGGCGGCGGATCCATGAAGCGCGGAGGCTTCCTCCAGCGGGCGGAAGCCTATCTGAAAGAGGCCGGCTTCGAAGTTCGGCTGATTGAGGGAATCGAGAGCGATCCTTCCGTCGAGACGGTTATGAAGGGCGCTGCCGTCATGAGCGAGTTCCAGCCCGACTGGATCATCGCGATGGGGGGCGGCTCGCCGATTGATGCCGCCAAGGCGATGTGGATCAAGTATGAACATCCGGAGTGCAGTTTCGAGGATATGTGCAAGGTCTTCGGCTTGCCGAAGTTGCGCACGAAGGCCAAGTTCTGCGCCATCTCCTCGACTTCCGGGACGGCGACGGAAGTGACCGCATTCTCCATTATCACGGACTACGCCAAGGGCATCAAGTTCCCCATCGCCGACTTCGAGATTACCCCCGATGTCGCCATTGTCGACCCGGATTTGACCCTCACCATGCCTCAGAAACTCTGCGCGCATACGGGTATGGATGCCTTGACGCACGACTTGGAAGCCTATGTGGCGGTGGCGCGCTCACCCTACTCCGATGCGTTGGCTCTGCACTCGATGGCGATGATTCGCGACGCGCTGGTCAAGAGTTACCACGGCGATGCGGAGGCGCGGGCGCAGATGCATGACGCGCAATGCTTGGCGGGAATGAGTTTCTCGAACGCCTTGCTGGGCATCGTCCACTCGCTGGCACACAAGACAGGCGCGGCGTTTCAGGGCGGGCACATTATCCATGGTGCCGCCAATGCCATGTACCTGCCGAAAGTGATTCGTTTCAATGCGCAGGTCGACTGGGCGGCGGAGCGGTACGCCTTTTGCGCCCGAAGGCTGGGGCTGGCAGGGGCGGAATGTTCGCAGGATGCCCAAATCGCCGCGCTTATCGCTTGGTGCCGGAAACTCAATGACGAACTGAACATTCCTCACTGCATTAAGGATTATGCGGCCTCGGGCCTACCCGGCGGCGGCATGGTCTCGCAGGAGGAGTTTGACGCGAAGGCCGCACAGATTGCCGTCAACGCTGTGGGCGACGCCTGCACGGGCTGCAATCCGCGCCAGACCGATGCGAAGTTGATGGAGCGGGTGCTGCGTTGCTGCTGGGACGACTCCGAAGTCGACTTCTAAAGCCAGGCGTGCCAACCAGTCACCGGCGGCAGGGGCTACCTAAGTCCCTGCCGCTTTCTTGTTCCTGAATTCCTGATAAAGGTCTCCAACTGTGCCCCCTGAAGCAGTCCGAAAGTGTATCGGCGACACTGTTTTGTTCCACTTGAGACACTTTCACCCCGTTTGAGTGCCGAAAAGGCATTGGCACGGGAGTTGCAGATAAAGTGGCGTGTTGCATGAGCAGCACGGAAACGAGGATTCATTTTATGGGTAAGATTCTAGGTATCGACTTGGGCACGACCAACTCCTGCATGGCCATTATGGAAGGCGGGGAGCCTGTCGTTATCCCCAACGCAGAGGGGCTTCGCACCACCCCGTCGATTGTCGCCTTCGCCAAAAGCGGCGAACGGCTCGTCGGGCAGGCCGCCAAGCGCCAGGCCGTGACCAACCCCAAGCAGACCATTTACTCCGTCAAGCGCTTTATGGGGCGCAAGTACGACGAAATGCTCGGCGAAATCGCTATGGTTCCGTACGAAGTCGTCAAGGCCCCCAACGGCGATGCGCACATCAAAGTCGGCGACAAGACCTACTCGCCGCCCGAGATTTCCGCCATGGTTCTCCAAAAGATGAAGGCCGATGCCGAAGCCTTCGTCGGCGAACCCATCACTCAGGCCGTCATCACCGTCCCGGCCTACTTCAATGACTCCCAGCGCCAGGCCACCAAGGATGCCGGCCGCATCGCCGGGCTGGAAGTCTTGCGCATCATCAACGAACCCACCGCAGCCTCCCTCGCCTACGGCCTCGACAAGAAGAAAGACGAGAAGATTGCCGTCTACGACTTTGGCGGCGGTACTTTCGATATCTCCGTGCTCGACATCGGCGACGGCGTCTTCGAGGTCAAGGCCACCAATGGCGACACCCACCTCGGAGGTGACGACCTCGACCAGGCCATTATGAACTGGCTCATCGAAGAGTTCAAGCGCGAGAATAGCATCGACCTCTCCCAAGACACCATGGCTCTCCAGCGCCTCAAAGAGGCCGCTGAAAAGGCCAAGTGCGAACTCTCCTCCTCCCAGACATCCGAAATCAACCTTCCCTTCATCACCGCAGACGCCACCGGCCCCAAGCACCTTACCGTCACCCTCACCCGCGCAAAACTCGAACAACTCGTCGACCCGCTTGTCGAACGGACAGCCGGCCCCTGCCGCAACTGCATGAAGGACGCAGGCCTCTCTACTGTCGACGAAGTCGTCCTCGTCGGTGGCCAGACCCGCATGCCTATGTTGCAGGAACAGGCCAAGAAACTCTTCGGCAAGGAACCCCACAAGGGCGTCAATCCCGATGAAGTCGTCGCCATCGGCGCGGCTATCCAGGGAGGCATCCTCAAGGGCGAAGTCAAGGATGTGCTGCTGCTGGATGTCACCCCCCTGACGCTCGGCATCGAGACCCTTGGCGGCATTTCCACTCCCCTGATTGAGCGCAACACCACCATCCCCTGCAAAAAGTCCGAAGTCTTCTCCACCGCCGCTGACAACCAGCCCGGCGTCGAGATTGTTGTCCTCCAGGGCGAACGCAAGATGGCCGCAGACAACAAGCGCATCGGCATCTTCAAGTTGGACGGCATTCCGCCCGCTCCGCGTGGTGTCCCGCAGATTGAAGTCACCTTCGATCTCGACGCCAACGGCATCCTCAATGTCACCGCCAAAGACCTTGGCACCGGCAAAGAGCAGAAAATCACCATCACCGCCTCCAGCGGCCTCTCCAAGGAGGAAGTCGAGCGGATGCGCAAGGACGCGGAAGCCCACGCCTCCGAAGATGCCGCCAAGCGCGAAGCCGTCGAAGTCCGCAACCAGGGTGAGCAGATGGCTTATCAAGCCGAGAAGCTCCTCAAGGAAAATGGCGACAAATTGCCTGCCGACCAGAAAGCCCCCGTCGAGAACGCCATCAAGGAGCTTCGCGACGCGCTCAAGGCCGACAAGACAGACGAGATCAAGGCCAAACTGCAGGCCCTGACCACCGTCATCCAAACCGCCTCGCAGGGGCTCTACCAGCAGGCCGGTGCCGCTAATCCCAACGCCCAGCAGCAGACGCCCCCCAAGGACGATTCTGCCAAAGGCAAGGGCGACGACGGTGTCGTGGATGCCGAAGTCATCAACTGATTCATTCTCTCCGGCGGCGTTCTACCGCGAACGCCGCTCCTTCTCAAACCAGCCAACCTTCTTAAAGGATACAACAACCTATGGCAACCAAAATCAAACCTCTCGGCGCGCGCGTGCTCGTCGAACCGATTGAAGAGAAAGAAGTCACCAAGGGTGGCATCATCATTCCTGACACCGCTAAGGAAAAACCGATGCAGGGCAAGGTCATTGCCGTGGGCGTCAAGCGCGACGACGATGGCAAGGAACTCGCCTTTGATGTCAAGGTCGGCGACACCGTCCTGCTTCCGAAGTACGGCGGCACCGAGGTCAAGATCAACGACAAAGAATACCAGCTCGTCCGCGAAGAGGATTTGCTGGGCGTCCTTTGCTAGTTCCCCGATTCCACAACGAAAGGTTTACCAATTATGGCAGCAAAACAACTCAAGTACGAGGCGGAAGCCCGTCAGGCGATTCTCAACGGTGTGACTAAACTTGCCCGTGCAGTCGCAACCACTCTTGGCCCGTCTGGCCGCAATGTCATTCTGGACAAGAAGTTCGGATCTCCGCAGATTACCAAGGACGGCGTGAGCGTCGCGAAGGAGATTGAACTCCCCGATCCCTTCGAGAATATGGGCGCGCAGATGGTGCGCGAGGTCGCCAGCAAGACGAACGATGTCGCGGGCGACGGCACCACGACGGCGACCATTATGGCCGAGTCGATCTATCGCGAAGGGCTCAAGAACATCACTGCCGGCGCCAACCCTCAGGCTCTGAAGCGCGGCATCGACAAGGCGACTGTCGCCGTGGTTGAGGCCATTGCCAAGCAAGCCAAGAAGGTCAAAGATCCAGCCGAGATTGCCCAGGTCGCGACTATCTCCGCCAACGGCGAGGCCGAAATCGGCAACATTATCGCCGAGGCGATGGACAAGGTCGGCAACAACGGCACCATCACGGTCGAAGAGGCCAAGACCATCGAGACCTCGCTTGATGTGGTCGAGGGTATGCAGTTCGACAAGGGTTATCTCTCGCCCTACTTCGTGACGAATCCGGAGTCGATGGAGTGCGTGCTGGAGAACCCCTATGTGCTCATCTACGAGAAGAAGGTTTCCAGCCTGAATGACCTGCTTCCACTGTTGCAGGGCGTTGCGAAGACCGGCAAGCCGTTGCTGATCATCGCCGAGGATGTCGAGGGCGAGGCGCTGGCGACTCTGGTCGTCAACAAGCTGCGCGGAACCTTGAACATTGCCGCGGTGAAGGCACCCGGCTTTGGCGATCGCCGCAAAGCGATGCTCGAAGACATTGCCATCCTGACCGGCGGCAAGTTGATTTCCGAAGACATCGGCGTCAAACTTGAGAATGTCAAGGTCGAAGACCTCGGCAAGGCCAAGCGCATCACCATCGACAAGGAGAGCACGACCATTGTCGAAGGTGCCGGCAAGAGTTCGGACATCCAGGCTCGTGTGGGCCAGATCAAGAAGCAGATTGAGGACACCACCTCCGACTACGACCGCGAGAAACTCCAGGAGCGCCTCGCCAAGCTCGCCGGCGGCGTGGCCGTCATCAAGGTCGGAGCCGCCACCGAAGCGGCGATGAAGGAGAAGAAGGACCGCGTCGACGACGCCCTCCACGCCACCCGCGCGGCGGTCGAAGAAGGCATCGTTCCCGGCGGCGGCGTCGCCTTCATCCGTTGCCAGGCCGCAATCGACAAACTCGAACTCGCGGGCGAAGAGCGCGTGGGCGCGGACATCGTCCGCCGCTCGCTCGAAATGCCCCTGCGCCAACTCGTCTCCAACGCCGGTCTTGAGGCCGCGCTGGTCGTCGAGAATGTCAAGAACGCCAAGGGTGCCAACGGCTACAATGTCGCCACCGGCGCCTACACCGACCTGGTCAAGGCTGGCGTGCTCGACCCGGCGAAGGTCACCCGTACCGCCCTGCAGAACGCCGCCTCCATCGCGGGTCTGCTCCTGACGACCGAGTGCATGGTCACCGAGATTCCCGAAAAGAAGGAAGCCCCGATGCCCGGCGCTGGCGGCATGGGCGACATGGGGATGTAAGCCCCTCGCACGGCTCTAGCCTGACAAAAAGGCCGCCCCTTTCGGAGCGGCCTTTTTGTTTGCCCTCGCCAAACTGAGCAAAGAAAGATAGGTAGAGTTCCGCGCGACACCTCACCACGACCGCGCCCCGTTTGCGCCAACCGCTCCAGCGAAAAGGTTCCCATCAAACCATCCCTGAGGAGCCCACCCGTATCTCCTCGATCCAATCGCGTAGCAATCCCCTAAACGCCCGCTATGGAACCAATCCTTATGAAACTGCCCCCCCCCCCCTGTTGCTCTTCTTCGATTGTCTCACCCTCGACCACCAGGAACGACGCGACATCAAAAAACTGCACCAAAGTATTGAGATGGGTAAAAGTGGTTGCTGCCGAGTATTCCAACGCCAATGGCCGCTTGTGTCGTATCGCCGCCGCGCTCGGTGACTAGGTAGAAGTTGCTTGGGGCTTGTCGATGGGGATTTCGCGGCGCGCATCCTCGACGCCCACACACAACCAGCCCCGCCGAAAACTTCCCCTTGCAAAACAGAAAGAAAAATGCTATCCTCCCCCTGTCACGCAACAGCAAAGCCGAGTCCCGCCCAAAAATCACCGGGACAATCGATGGAACCCCTTGACAATCAAGGCCTTGACATCTATCGGCTTTGCCACAAGTCACTTTCCCAGCACAGCAAAATTCAGGCGCGAAACAAACATATCCGAGACGCGCTTTGCCACAAGTCACTTTCCCAGCACAGCAAAATTTAACTAGCAGGGGTGAACACATCAGAGCGCTTTGCCACAAGTCACTTTCCCAGCACAGCAAAATTGGGATATTTAGCAGTCTCTTCTTCATACCGCTTTGCCACAAGTCACTTTCCCAGCACAGCAAAATCGACCTCCTAAGGCCGCACTCAAGAATTGGCTTTGCCACAAGTCACTTTCCCAGCACAGCAAAATTG
>JAXFQS010000086.1:0-4332 GCA_034178815.1 Kiritimatiellia bacterium
CTCATTTTAAGAGGCTTGGGCCGGAATGTTTGTAGAAGGGTGACGCGTAAGCAAAACCGGCTTGTATTCAAAGTGGAGAGAGGCGACTGGGCTGACCGGGAATAGATAGTGTGGGAACTGTCGCATTACCACCAAATGGCCTGGAACTAAGATAGGATTTCCCCCTAGTGGTTGCTATGTCTAAGGCGTGATGGTGGCTATCAACGATGGTGCATCGTACCAGAGATGGTGTGAAAAAGATATTTAAGGGGCAGGGGAATCCAATCTCGCCAAGATCCGCGAATGCGGGTTGCCCAAATAGGGGAATCGTAAAGGCTGAGGAATGAGATGCCGCCAAAGAATCGCTTCGGGACACCCCTAGGCGCCCAACTGCCGGATGGACAGTAATAACAAGCGGAGATTGGGCGCACGGAGGTTCGTGTCTTGATGAGAAGGGAGAAAATGGATTGGTCGTGCCGATGCTCGATAAAACCTTGGAAGTTGGGGCTTGCCGAGTGCGAATCGTCCGCAAGATCGAACCGCTTTTCATATACCACCAACCACTGGCGCACCAGAGAGCGAATGGAAGAAGTGTTCTTGAAAATGAGAATCCCCGCGCCTATTTGAGCGGATTGCACGACCGATATCTCTTGACGGCAATCGAACCAATCAAATAAATCCCCCTTTGTCCAAGCGTATTCAGGCAGGAATATGTGCTTGATGCCTTGCGCATCGGGGAATGAGGCCCCTTCGAAGCAGACGATGCCCTCAGTCGCGGCCTTTTGCCACCATTCTTCCATCATCTTGGCGCCTTGGTGGCGAATCGTAGAACCCGCATCTACATAGCACAAGAGATCATTCTCCGGGATGGTGTGGAGGGCTTGAAGGAGGATTTGAGGTTTCCAGGCCCAATACCCAAAGCCTCGTACCGTTGGGGTAAGATAGTTTGCGAACCGTCGGCGAAAAGTTGGTTCGAGCTCGGCTTCGGTTAAGGTAAGAATGGAGCCGTTAAAGAGACCAGATTGCTCCGCCTGGGTGCGAATGCGCGCCAAGGCAGACTTCATATTGGAGGAGGCAAAAGTTAGGAAATGACGCTTCGGCATAGGGTAAACGCAATCATCAGAAGGCGTTGCTGCATCAACCACTTTACTGTGGCGGACGGCGGCTTGTCGGTGAGCAGGTGGAAGTCAGAATAGAGTGGAACATGGTGCAAGCCCAATCGGCAGGCAAGGGCGTTTAAGGATGCTTGAGTATGGAATTGAATATGCTGCCCGTGGGGAAAGCCCCAATACGGCCAATCCAGCGACGGAGGCGTATAATGGATAGTTGTTGTCAGCAGAAGTGTGTGACAGTTGTGGTCATTGAGGGCTCTTTTCAGTTCAGTGACAGGATCCGTCAAATGTTCCAGCACCTCAGCCATAAAGAGGATATCCGCAGGAAGATTTGGCTCTGCTTCATACTCCCGGGCAAATATGTTGGGGCAGTACTTGTCCTGACGAAATGCCTGGATACCTTTGTCCCTTAGAAGTCGCACGAGAATGCCGTATCCACCACCACAATCGATAAGTGTTCCTTTGGTCAATCCCAACAGTGCAAGAATCGCAGGGAGTTTCAAGGCATTGAGATTATTTCTAGCCAAGGCGCCGGTGTCTTGCTCAGTATAAAAGTTCTGATAGGCTTCTTCCAGCCAATAGGGTTCCTCGGTCGCAATAAGCCCGCAGGAGGGGCACCTGTGGTATTGGACCTGGTGTCTCCCAAGGAGTTCGTGGGTAAAGAGCGGTGCCATTTGGGCGGCATCGATTGGACAGTTCACAATCCCATCCTTTCCTTCATACGGTAGCACAGATACTCGCCAATCATCAACAAGTTGTAGAGGAAATCCTTGGCTTTCGCAAACGGGGAGAGTGGCTTTAGGCGTGGTGTTTGCAAGAGAAAATCCGCGACATTTGCTGCTTCGCTTTCCCACTGTTTGCGGCAGGGCATAGGGTCTGGTAGGGATGCATGAAGTGCTTGAATCGTTTGAACAGGAAGGGGTTGCGGATGGCGATAGTCCACAAGCCAGCCGTTGACTCCGTGTTGGATGTATTCATCCATCGTTCCGTCCCGGTGGGCGATAACGACTTTTCCCATTGCTAGGGCTTCGAGGAATGGGTGGCCAATGCCTTCGCGCAGGCGCGGCGCCATAAAGACTCCAGCACGGGAAAGGAGTTCAAGGAATTCGGATCGTGGCAGGTAGGGCTTCTCGCAGAGGGTGACTCGATAGGCTTTGAACGCCGCATCATCGTCCGAATCGCTTTGGAGGCAATCTTCTGGGTGGCGGAGCAGGATAATCTCTCGAAAGTCTCCTGGCCCGAAGAGTTTGCGGATGAGTCGAAAGTCCGCTTGACCGCGTTCCCACAGGAAGAGTACCTTGGGGTCTCCGCGCATGCCCTGATAGTCTCTCGGATCGGGGAAGTAGTGCAGGGGGAGAACCCGTTGGCATCTGGCCTTCGTGGCTTCGGCGTATTGTCTCCGAGAGAAGGCTATCACGGGCAGGCCCCAAAGCGCCACCTTTCGCCAAAGCCATTTTGAGCCCCAATCGCCATCATACATCGGAATCCAAACGGCGCGGTGTCCCGGGTGACCCAAGCGAAAGCGCCCTGGAGGAAACTGGTGATAGAGGAGGACAGGATCCTCGGCAAGTTCCTCCTTCGTCAGGCCGTAGCGGTAAAAGCGCTTGTATCGGTGCTTGAACACGCGGAAGCCCTTGGAGGTTAGTAGTTTCTGGAAGAAGTCGAACGAACGAGTGCGGTCGTGACAGGCGTGATCGCAGAGGAGTATGGTAGGTTTCTTTTGGGGCAAGGGGTTCATACTAACAGCCCCCGAAAGTAAGTATCAAACTTTTCCGCGATTTCTGCCCAGGAGTGAACGGGCAAGTCAACAGCCGCCTGCGCCGCTAGCCCCCGACCCAAATCCGGATTGTCCGCCAGTTGGCGGAAAGCCTCGGCAAAGTTGCGTGTCAAGAGAGCATTGCGTCCATTGGTGAAGAAGCGATTCGCCCGGCCGTCATAGGCGACAATCGGCTTTCCGAACCGTAGGTACTCCTGCAGTTTTGCATTGCAGTCCATATCGGCCGTCACCACAAAGGCGTCTGCCTGCGCCATAACCGCCAACTGGTGGGATTTGGGGAGCCAGCCTAGGCTGGTGCAATTACTCCGCAGGCGGCTTCGTACGCAGGGCGTCAGGCGACCGGTGAAGTAGAGATGGATGTCGTCGGGCAACTCCTTCATAGCATCGCAAGCCATCCACGCCTGTTTCCAATAGGCTTGATCGCCCGTATAGACAATCTTGAACCGCCCCTCCAGTCGAGGCGCATCATCAGGGGGACGCGACAAATCGGGCACATCCGCACCATTCGGGATGAAGTGGCAATGCTTCCCCCACGAAGCGCCCATTTGCTGAAGGTAGCGGCTCAAAGTCACAACCGCATCGGAACGGCAGACAATCAACCGTTGTATCCGCTGCATAAGCGCCTCAGCAACACGACCATAGTTGTCCCGCCAGACATCGCTATAGACATCATCCCATCCGTGTACGACCTTGAACGTGCGCGCGCCTCGGCAGAGAAATCTGCGGCAGAAAAGCGGCATCAGAGCCGTCGCCGCCCCATAAGTGTAGACAATGTCGGGCGCGAAATCGTCCAGCAGACGGGCAGACTTCCAAGGCCGTGAAGTCGTGCGGAAAGTCGCATAGGCCGTACGCCAGCCCATGCGGACAAGGTTGTAGCGAATCGCACCAATGCTATAGGGAGCCAGCCGATAGTGCGCCTCCGGGTCGGCAAAAGTCGAAGGGGGGTCGGTGCGACTGCTGGAAAAGAAGAGAATCGAATGGTGCCTCACGGTTGTCCCTCCGGGGACGGAATAACAATGTAGGCCGGTAGCCCTTTGACCCCGAAACGCTCAAGCAGGCGGCGATTCCAAGGTTCGTTGGGATTGTCCAGTTCAATACGCACCGCTTGGTAGCCCGCAAGCGCCTGTTTGACCTGATTGTCGGCAAAGGTCGTTAGATCCATTGCGAGACAATTCTTGCACCAACTGGCCGAAAGATCGATAAACAGAGGTCTTCCGTCACGCTTAAATCCGACAGTTCCATCAGTCGTAAAACTGCTAAACCTAGCACTCCGAAAACCCAGATAACCATAGTGTAGAGAAAACACCAGCAGTAGCAACGCGAAAGGGTATTTGACATAATTCAACCATATTCCAGGCTTCGGCAGAATCGGCAGCCCAATCCCTAAAAGGGGCCACGGCGCCCCCATTCCCAACCCCAACAACAGAGGCAGACCAAGCGCCCAAATCGAGCCCCCGGCGTAGA
>JAXFQS010000107.1:0-7847 GCA_034178815.1 Kiritimatiellia bacterium
GGAACTCTTCCGCCACGGAAGCACCTTTGGGCACTTCGACGGTTCGGGCCATAGGTTTATAGCCAGGAAGTTCGACGCGAACGCGGTGCGAACCGGCAGGGAGTTTGAGTTTGATTCCGTCCGTGTTACCCTGATATTCATCGTCGACATAGATCCTAGCGCCTGCTGGCAATGTGTAAACCGAAAGCGTTCCGGGGAGGGGAATCAACTTGATCTGAAGTGATTCTTTTTGACCAGGAGTGAAGTTGAAGGTGCGGGTGACTTCCTCATAACCAGCCATACGAAGGGTGACGGATTGCTTCTGCCCGGCAGAGAGACGGTCAAGTTCCAAGGGCGTAACCCCCTGTTCAGCATTATTGACAAAAACGGTTGCCCCTGAAGGATCGGATTCTATGGAAAGCCCCCCTGAATCGGAGGTCAATTCAATCTCTTGCTTCACTGGAACGCGGTTGGGCAATTCGAATAAAACCGTTTTGCTCTTGTATCCGGGCAGGACAATGTTCGCTTGATGTTGCCCTAAAGAGAGGGAAGGCAAAGTCAGCGGAGTTTTCCCGACCGAAATCCCATCAACGGATACTTCTGCCCCCGAGGGTTGTGAGCGCACAATCCAGAATCCAGTCAACTTGCGCAGCGTGGTCGCAAGCGGGTAGCGAGGCAGGTTCGCGTCAATATTGACAATCTGTCGAACAGTTTCATAATTGGAGAGGCGCAACTCCACAAGATATCGGCCAAAAGGTATATCGTTCGCGTAGGGTGTCACCCCGACTAGTTGACGATCGATATAGACTTGGGCGCCTGCCGGGTCGGTCTCGATGCAAAGTTGGCCAAGAAGCGTTGGCGGCTCGTTCGCCAGCAGCGGCAGACTCGTGAGAAGGCAAAGAAGGAGAAGAGCGATTCGCATAATCAGCGTTTGGTGTTCGTTTGTTGACGGATTCGGGCTTCCACCTCGACCAGTTTGCTGGCCGCCGCCTGGTTGCGCGAATCGGCACGATCGGGGACCAATTCAAGAATGGCGCGAAGTTCAACCTTGGCAGTCTCCCAATCCTTGATGTTGATTGCGCGCACGGCATTGATGTTGTGGTCATTGCACAACTGCTGGAGTTCTGCCTCGGCCGCGGATTTCTTTTGGGTTGCGTCACTGTAAAACTCGGGACGGGGATCAAGTGCGTCCATATAGTAGATGGCCTCGCTGTATGCTCGGATGGCATTGGAAAGATTGGCCAGAGCCAATCCCCTCTCTCCATCGTACTTGATTGCGATGTTATAATTTTCCTTTGCCTTGGCAAGGAGTTCGTCGGCGGAAAGATTGAGTGCCCAGGTGCCGAATAGCGTGTTGCAGTGGGTCTCGATTTGCTCCTTGATGCGAAGCCAAGCCTCCGAAAAAGTCCGGTTCTGCAAACGGCAACTCTCTATTGCATAGTTCTCCACCAGCGTCAGAGACACCTCGCTCCAATGCGTCGAATTGTCTGGTTGCCCGATATCTTGAACTTCAGGACGCTGAGTCGCGAGAATGGCGCGAATTGCGCTCAGCAAACGGTTGCGTTCGTCTACTGTGATCTTTTTGGACTGGTCAATGGTTCGCGACTTTTCGGCAATATCATTCATCTTGAGGGTAAGCACTCCATCCGGCGTTAGATGGACGGCGTAGCGGAACGCATGGTCAGCGTCGATATCAACCCGTTCGTAAATCAATTCGCAACCGGGATTCCCCTTTGGCTTTGAGGGCTTCTCTTCCTCGACAGGCTGCGGCGACAACAAGCCGGAAGCCCAGAACACAAGGATAATAATAGAGCAGAGACCGGCCAAGAGCACAACAGGCCAAAGGATTGCCCGCATACGGTTTTTTCCCGTGTCTGCGCTAGCAGTTGGCGTTTCGAACCCCAAATCGATATTCTCGGGAGATGCGAGTGGCTCAGGGGTGGTGGATGCGGAAGGTGGAATTGCTTGAGCCCCACCAGTCTCGCTCGCCTCTATCAGGAAGGCGCTACAGCCAATTGTGACCTCCGCTCCAGGAAGAAGTCGAGCCGATTCGATGGCTTTCTCGCCGATGAAGGTTTGATTGGCGCTGGCCAAGTCGGCGACCCAAAACTCGCCGTTTTCCCTCTGCTCAATCTGGCAATGGTTGCGGGAGAGCTCAAGGTCTTTGACAACTATGTCATTCGTCGATGCTCGCCCAATGCGCACGATTGGCTTGTCAAGCGGGTAAACTTGGCCCTGGTTTGGTCCGGCCGTAAATCGCAGCTGGTAGCTCATAAATCAGTTGGCGTTAGCAGAGGCTTTCAAGAGGATTGGTCCCAGCAGGATGATGATTGTGGCTGGAAAGATGCACAGCATCAAAGGCCCCAGCATTTTAACCGGGGCTTTGTTTGCGAGGGCTTCCGCCCGTTCAAAGCGACGCTGGCGCATTTGGTCAGATTGGATGCGCAAGATGGCGCCGATGCTGACCCCCAACTCATCAGCCTGAACAAGGGCATGAACGACAGTTTTGAGTTCCGGGAGTTGAACGCGATTGGCCATAGCCTTGAGGGCTGTTCGTCTTGGCGTGCCGATTTGAATCTCGCGTGTCATTCGGATTAACTCCTCATTAAGCGCATCGGGCTTTCGGCGTTCGCAGTTTCTCTGCAAGGCACTCATGAAGTCGAGTCCCGATTCGACTGAAAGCGTCAGCAGGTCGAGCACATAGGGAAGTGCGCGCAAGATTTCCCGGTGGCGAGCATTTCGAGTTCTCCGCAACCAAAAGATGGGGAAGAAGTAGGCGTAGGATGTCCCGAAAAGAACAATCAGCCACGCTTGGGATTGCGCTTCCGAATCGAACGAGATCATCAGGCGCGCAAGGATTCCGCTGACGGCGATTCCGCAAATGGGAATGAGGAACTGAAGCGCGGCGAACTCGCTCCCGGATATGAGTCCATCGAAACCAGCGGACACCAACATTGTCTCCGCCTGTGTCCGTTTTTTGTCAAAGGATGGGCGTTGGATCAAGGAGTCAAAATTGTGCGCGAAGGGAAGCAACAAGCGAAACAGCAGGGGAATCCGTCGCTCCTGCTGGCGGCCATCGGCAAGCGTGACATAGGTGACATGCTGGGTGAGCGTCAAGCAACACCAAATAAAACCGGTGGTGGTCAGCCCCCAGGCAATGAGGCAAAGCCATCTGATGGTTTCGGAGAGCATTGTGCTAATTTGGCGGGGGCGTGATTGGTTCGCGCCGCCCTCTTTCTAAGCAAGCACTTTAAAGCAATTTCTGGAGGGTTTTTCCCATCTCTTTAAGCCCTGAACCGATCCCTGTAGCGGCATCGGCCACGGCCTCGACGATGCCTTTGCCGGTGGAGATCATAATTTCGCTAATGGCTTCGACTGCGGAAACGCCTTGGGATTTTGCCCCTATTCCGTCGAGGCGGATGGTTGGGAGTGGCAGGGGGATGGCCCGATTGGCAAGAAGGCCGGCCCGGTAGGATATTTTTCCACCAGCCATTTCAAAATGTTCGATAATTACCTTGCGGGGCTGGGCTGGCTCTTCGGGCGCATCCTGGGGGGCCTCTGATGCGCCCGATGCTGCCTCGGGGGCGGTGGCATTGGGGGATTTAAGTGCTTCCATAAGGGCATCGAAGTTGGATGGTTGCGAGGTTTTTGTTTCGTAAGCAATCCGGGGCCCTCGAATCGTGATTTCGTTGATGATGATAGGCTGAGTTTTATCCAAAACAGAGGGGATTGACACTTGAAAAATCAATTCGTCGAAGGCGGCCAGTTTATCGCTTGAGTAGCCGTCTGGGTTATCGATGCTGAAGCCGCGCATAACAATCCGCCCGTTCCAAGGGGTGATGCGGCAAGACTCAATCGCAACTGGGGTCTTGAGCATTTGGCCGCCCAGTTTGACGGCTGCGACTCGCACGATGGAGCCTAGCGCGAAGGTGCCGACGAGCAATAGGAGTACAACAGTCCCTAGGAGAATGGCCAGTGTGCGCATCAAAAGTCTTTTTCTATTCATCGGTCGGTTCCCTGCTCTTAGTTGAACTTCATGTATGGTAGCAGTTTTCCCTCGACTGGGCAAGTCAAAATCGTGCAATGAAAGCGAGAGGGGTAGGGGTCATAAAAAGGTTGTAACCAAAAGGTGCTCGAGGAAAGTGATTTGGCATCGCGTCCATCGCTTGGATCTGCTACACTAATGTTTGGCGCGCCGTGCAGGTCATCCTGCCGCACGGCAGAATAGTTGATATGCGAAGGAAATGGAATATGGGTCTTGATTCGATTGGCATGCGTGCGGGGCATTGGATGCCGTACGCCATCTGGATTGGCGGCATGATGCTGGCAAACATCTTGGCAACAGGTGCGGCCTGGATTTATGCAATCAAGTCGGGACTGGTCGTGGCGACTTTGGCTTGGCTCAAACCGTGGCGGCTCTATCCCCGTTTGACGGGAACCGACTGGATTTGGGGTCTCGGGATTGGCGTGGCGGTGACCCTCGCCTGGATTCTGCCCGAGACGCCTTGGGTGCCCGATAGCTTCCGCGAGGTCTACAACCGGTGGTGCATCCTCCCTATTGGCGCCTTCCCCGACTACTTTCCGCAGGCACCGACAAGCGACTACGAGCCTGCGATTTGCGGCTGGTGGTTGACGGTTGCCAAACTTTTCGGCTCTGCCTTTGCTATTCCCGTTGCCGAAGAACTCTTCTTTCGCGGTTGGCTCTATCGTTGGATTCAAGGGGGAAACACTTGGGAAAATAGCAGTGCGGCCTATGTTTCAAGGGCATTTTGGCTCGTCGTCCTCTGCTTCGCACTTGAGCACGACCGCGTTCTGGCAGGAGCCCTGGCTGGACTGGCCTACGGCTATCTCGCCAATGTGCGCGGCTCCTTGCGCTCCGCCATCTTGGCCCATTGCACCACCAATCTGCTCCTCGGCCTCTATGTCATCCTAGCAACCGATTACCGTTTTTGGTAGCCCCCCGCGCAACTTTAGGCTTGCCACCAAGCCCCCAATTTGTTATTATCCGCAAACGCGTAAGATACGCACCAATGAAGCGAACGGCGCAGCGAACCGAGTGGATCGCCGCCAAAGCAGATTAGTCAGCTCATCCGCAGATGGGCACTCAAGAGGTAAAAGATGGACGCAACAACGCCCAACAAAACCGGTATCACACTCAAAGACCTTCTCGACGCTGGTCTCCACTTCGGGCACCAGACCAAGCGTTGGAACCCCAAGATGCGCCCCTACATCTTCGACAAGCGCAACGGGATTCACATCATCGACCTGACCCAGACCATCGGGCTGATTGACGAAGCCGCAGACTTCCTCCAGAAAACCGTCCGCGAAGGCAAGAAAGTCCTCTTCGTCGCGACCAAGAAACAGGCCCAAGAAGTTGTCCGCACCGCCGCCGAATCCTGCGGTCAATTCCATATGACCAACCGCTGGCTGGGCGGTACGCTTACCAATATGCAGACCATCCGCCGCAGTATTCGCCGGATGCGCCAAATCGAGACCATCGGCCGCAACAACAATGGCGTCCTCTCCCCCTTCAAAAAAGAGGCAGCCACCCTCCGCCGCGAACTCGATAAACTCCAAACCAACCTCGGCGGCATTGCAGACCTCAATGGCCTTCCCGGAGCACTCGTCGTCGTCGATGTCGTCCGCGAAGCCAACGCCGTCAAGGAAGCCGCAACCCTCGGGATTCCCGTTGTCGCAATCGTTGACACCAACGCCAACCCCGATCCAATCGACTATGTCATTCCGGGCAATGATGACGCCGTTCGCGGCGTGAAAATCATTGTCGATGGACTCGCAGCCGCCATCAAAACCGCTGCCGACGAATACGCCAAAGTCCAAGAAGAAGAGCGTGCCAAGAAGGCCGCGGAAGCCCCTGCTGAGGGGCGCAAGGCGCCTCGCGCTCCGCGCCGTCCCGGCGAACGAGCCCCCCGCCGTCCAGCCGCCCCCCGCAAGCCCGAGGCAGTTACCGAAGCCCCTGTCGATGCGGCTCCCACGGCCCCTGAAGCCACCAAGGTGGAGTAGTCGATACCGTTATCTCTTGCGGCGCCGGATACCACTTCTTTCTGGCGCCGCCTATCTACAACCTTTACAGAAAGATTTCCTATGGCCACCACAGTCACAGTAGCCGATATCAACGAAGTTCGTGGCATCACCGGTGCCGGTATGATGGATTGCAAGAAAGCCCTTGTTGCCTGCAACGGCGATAAGAACGCAGCAATCAAAATCCTCCGCGAGCAGGGGCTCGCCATTCAAGTCAAGCGCGCCGACAAGGAGTCGAAGGAGGGTACCATTGACATTGTTCAAGCCCCTGACGGAGCCTTCGGCATGGCCGAGGTCAATACTGAAACTGACTTTGTTGCGAAGACCGATCGCTTTCAGGCGTTTGCCAAACTTGTTGCCGAAACGGCCGCCAAGGGTGATGAAAAGGCTGACGAGACGCTCAACAGCGAATTGGTCGCGCTCGTGGCCGCCACTGGTGAAAATGCCAAGATTCGCCGTTTCGTCCGCTTTGCCAAGCAGGGCGAGGGAAAGATTGCTTCCTATCTCCACATGGGCGGCAAGATTGGCGTCTTGGTCGAACTTGGATGCACCAAGGCTGAAACGGCAGAAAGTCCCGACTTCAATGCTGTGCTCAATGAATTGACATTGCATGTCGCTGCAAGCAATCCTCTCTACCTCAAGTCCGAGGAGGTTCCTCAGAATGTCCTCGATGATGAGCTTGAGGTTTACCGCAAGCAGGTGGAGGGGAAGCCCGCCAACATTATTGAGAACATTCTCAAGGGCAAGGTCAAAAAGTTCTACTCTGAGGTTTGCTTCCTTGATCAGCCCTATTCCGGGGATGACAAGAAGAGTGTGACGCAGATTTTGGCCGAACTCTCCAAGAAACTTGGCGATACCGTGACGATTCGCCGCTACGCCCGCTTCCAACTCGGTGCCAAGTAATCAAACTTCCTGAGCGCCTGTAGCTTAGCCGGATAGAGCATCGGATTTCTAATCCGAGGGTCGGGGGTTCGAATCCCTCCAGGCGCGCCACTCGGAACAAGGTTTAGGTTTCCGATGGGCTCTGGAACGGAAGGCTCTCCAATCATTTGGAGGGCCTTTTGTTTTGGAAGAGTTACTCGTCAATCCCTCTGGACTGGGCTGAATAATGGGTATCGCTGGTTCTAGATAAGGGAAAGAGACTGATAGTATTGCCTCTCTGAAGTCTTAAACTTCTTGCCGCAACACCTGCTGATGACTGCTAAATTTGCAGGCCTTTCATATTCTTGACTGCTAGGGGTGGTTGTTGGTTTTCAGGGCCCCGCTTTTCTTCAGCGCCCCCCTGCGTTTTTTGCGTACGCTAGCATCCGTTTGTTATCCCTATGCTCGCAACAGGGATGGAAACCACTTCTCATTTTAAGAGGCTTGGGCCGGAATGTTTGTAGAAGGGTGACGCGTAAGCAAAACCGATTTGTGTTCAAAGTGGAGAGAAGGAGACTGGGCTGACCGGGAATAGATAGTGTGGGAACTGTCGCATTGCCACCAAATGGTCTGGAACTAAGATAGGATTGTCCCCTAGTGGTTGCTATGCCTAAGGCGTGATGGTGTCTATCAACGATGGTGAATCGTACCAGAGACGGTGTGAAAAAGATATTTAAGGGGCAGGGGGATCCAATCTCGCCACGATCCGCGAATGCGGGTTGCCCAAATAGGGGAATCGTAAAGGCTGAGGAATGAGATGCCGCCAAAGAATCGCTTCGGGACTCCCCTAGGCGCCCAACTGCCGGATGGACAGTAATAACAAGCGGAGATTGGGCGCACGGAGGTTCGTGTCTTGATGAGAAGGGAGAAAATGGATTGGTCGTGCCGATGCTCGATAAAACCTTGGA
>JAXFQS010000111.1:0-21719 GCA_034178815.1 Kiritimatiellia bacterium
TCACCTGTTTGTAGGACAGGGCTTCGGCACTCGGGTCGCCCCTCATGCCGCCTGTCTTCCTAACTGACTGTCGATTTCTTGTCAGTGCGAACTCCTTTCATTTCGCAAGTTGCTATCGCGCTTTACTTGGCGCACCATTCTGCTAGTTCAGCCGAGTTCTACTCGGCGTACCAGACCCGCGAAAGCCCGCTTCCGCTATTAGTTCTGCCGAGCTTGCTCTTGGCGTACCTGTATCGTTTGGTCATCAAGTATTCCATAAACTCTTGAACCCTCGACCTAATAATAGAACGCGCGACCGGACTTATACCATAATCCTTGTATAGTCGGATTTGTGAACGACGCCGAGTTAACAATATCCTGATCCGAATACACCTCATCTTCTAGTGCATCCTCTTTAATCACCCCTATCCAATCAAACGAGATCGACACCGCCACTTCAAAACATAGTTCGTTTAAAATAATTTCCCGAACGAAAGCTCTCGCCTCAGATGCTGACGAGGCTGTATATCCAAACTCCTGAATAAACCCTCTCACAATACCACGAGAACGATTTCCACCGAGACCTGACACCTCAAGTGCTTTTTGAAAGGCTACATCAATTTGCATATAATAGATATTTAGTCGCATTGACATTCCTTCTCACATTCCACATCAACCTCAATCTCATTTACATCCGGATCAATTATATCCAATATATCGTTGATATCTGAAATTGGATTTACAAGGTCAACCGCTTCTGTATACCAATGATCGCCGAACAGACCTACGGCTGTCAGATTCTTGACGAACCCATGCCCACCGCGAGCTCCCGTCTCTTTACCTTACAAAATTTGTGGCGGAGGGGGAGGGATTCGAACCCTCGGCACCTGGCGGCGCGGCGGTTTTCAAGACCGCTGTTTTCAACCACTCAACCACCCCTCCGAGATGTCATTGTCCGCCCCTGGTTATTGGTGGGCGGCGGTCTGATGCGTATCGATGACGAAAATCAATGCCCAGCTCTGGAGAATCGCCTTGGCAGAAGTTCATGCTCCTCTCGCCAACACGTGACTGAGTCAAGAGGCTGACTTGGTGTCGAGCGTCTGGGTTCCGGCGTGCATTGTGGATTTGCGCATCGGACATTAAATGGTCGGAGCGGAGGGATTTGAACCCTCGACCTTTTGGTCCCGAACCAAACGCGCTACCAGGCTGCGCTACGCTCCGTGCATCGAATGCGCACTATGATAGCGGGTTTGACGGGAAATGTAAAGGAAAAAGCGGGGGCGTGGACGAGAAAGCGTTTCGTCGCTTGGTTGGCGCGGCGTCCCTGCGCGTTTGGACGCTATTTTGTCCGCTCTATGCAAGGCGGTCTTGGCCAAAACCCTTTCCAGTGCAGGCGGGTAGCAACCTTGCGGGGAAAATCCTTGATACCAGTTGCTCCAAGTGGAAAGTCAGAATGGGGGGCTTTCGTGAGTTGGAATCGACCGCTGGGGCGGCAACGAATGGGCGGAATGGGCAGGGGGCCGTTGGGGTGACAGGCGTCACTGTGGCGCTGCTGATCTTAGCGACTTTCGCGGGGCCAAAGTGCCTTTCGAAGGTGGCGGTTGGCAGTTGAATCTCGACGGGTTAGAGGCGTATTTCGTGCACGAGCATCATGGCGGTCAACGCCTCCTCTCCATGGCGAAAGGCGACCTTGTCGCCGATTGCACCGTGCAGCCAAACACCTAGGCTGGCGGCGTTGAGGCACCCATAGCGTTTGGCTAGAAGCCCTGCGACAAGTCCGGTGAGAACATCGCCCGAACCGGCCGTGGCCATACCCGGATTGCCGACCATCGCACTCCATGGTTTTTCCCCCGGGGCGCAGACGAGCGTGCCGGAACCCTTGAGCACGGCGATGGCCTGATATTCCTCGGCAAGGCGTTGGACGGCGGCAATACGGTCGCCCTGAATGGTGGGAATGTCCGTCTGGAGAAGGCGGGCGGCTTCGCCGGGATGGGGGGTGATGACAAGCCGGGAGGATTCGGACGCGATTTGCTTCCAGCCACTGGCGCGCAGATGGGCAAGCGAGGTGAGCGCATCGGCATCAAGTACAAGCCTCGAAGCGTTCTGATTGATGAGCCAATCGAGGAGTCTCTCCGTCTCGGCTCCACTCCCGAGTCCAGGCCCGACCGCAATCGCGCTATAGGCGGAAAGATCGGCATCCTTGAGGTCGGAAGGGGAGGCGATGGCGCGAAAGATTACCTCCGGAGCGTGGAGCGAAAGAGCCTGGAGCGATTCCTGCGGCGCCGCCAGCGTGACACGCCCCGCCCCGGCTCGCAGCGCGGCACACGCACTCATAACAGGTGCGTTGGGATAGCGGGCAGAGCCGCCTACGATCAGCGCATGGCCAAAGTCGCCTTTGTGAGCCTCTATCGGACGCGGCGAGCGCATCTTGCGCAGTTCCGGCCAAGTGAGTAGCTCGGTATCCAAGCCCCGTTCGTATGGTTCAATCAAATCGTCAGGGATACCAATGTCCACCACATCAAGGTGCCCGAGATAGAGTCGCGCGGATGGATTGGAAAAGCCGGTCTTCGGGCGCGTGAAAGTGAGCGTGACATCGGCACGAACGACTGCCCCTAGTGCGTTGCCGGATCCCGCATCGAGCCCAGAGGGAATGTCGACAGATAGAACTGGACAGTGGCGGTCGTGACGGTTGATCCACTCGATGGCGACGGCGGGAACACCTCTGGCGGCCCCGTTTGTCCCAGTGCCGAGAATAGCATCGACCAGGACAGCATGGCGGGGATAAACGGAGGCGTCGAACCAGTAGTCTGTAGACCAGCTCTCGCGCGAGGTGAGGGGATGGCAAGGCACACCAAGGGCCGCCATGTCTGCCCACGCCCGCTTGGCGACATCTTTCAGCAATGCGGGCAAGGTGGTGACGAGAACGGTTGGACGGAAGCCGTCTTCGTGGAGGCAGCGGGCGGCAACGAAGGCGTCGCCGCCGTTGTTTCCCGAGCCTGCGACGAGTACGATGTTGCGGGTGCCGATGGTTTGTGCGAGGCTCTCCGCCGCGGCGGCGACAGCGGCTCCTGCGCGGCACATCAGGCGGTAGGGGTCGATAGCGCGCTGTTCGATGGCTTCAAGTTCGGCTTTGCGGATGTCGGAAGGGGTGATCCATTTCATAGTCGTTGGCAGGAAAGGGTTTGGGCGAGGCGGATGATGCAGGTCTCAATGTGGCTGAAGCAGAGGCGGTAGGCTTGGAGGGATTGTCCGAATGGGTCGGGAATGTCCGGCGGGGCGTCTTGTTTGGCGAGGGGGGCGAAGGTGCCGAGTTGGTGGACGGGCGGGGCGTCGCGGAGTTGGCGGCAGAGGTGCTTGAGGGTGTCGGCGTGGCTACGGGTCATTGGGAGCAGGAGGCTAGCCTGGCGCAGGAGTTCGGGGGTAAGGGGGCGGCTACGGTGGGGGCGGAGGTCGAGGTTGTGTTCGTAGGCGACCGTCCGGGCATGGGGTGTCGCGGGGACACCTGGTGTTGCGGCGAGACCGGCGGAGGTGGCTTGCCAGCCGTGGGCGAGGAGGTTGGGTTGGGCGTTGAAGATGGCTTGCGCGAGCGGGCTTCGGCAGGTGTTGCCTGTGCAGACGAAGAGCACCAGCGAGAGGGGGCGCATGGCGGAATCAGTCGTCGACGGATTCGAAGACGATTTCGTTGGGGCGGATGCGTTTGGATTTGCGGGCGATTTGCTCGACGAAGGCGGGATCGGTGTGGAAGCGTTGGATTTTGCTTCTAAGATTGCGGATTTCGCCTTCTTTGTAGTCGACGGTGCGTTCGAGGTTGCGTCTTTGGGCGTCGAGGAGGCGGTACTCGCGGTATTGTGGCTGGATGCAGAACGCGCCAAAGATGGCTATGGCGATGAAGCCCAGTCCGATGCCGATGGCGAAGAAGGTTTTAAGGAGTCGTTTCACGGGTGCTAACGCTAAAGAACGATTCCATTATAGGTCAATAGGCGGGAGATGTCAACCTCTTTGTTCCGGTCTTGGGCAGGAATTGCCGATGGAGGTGGGCCGCAATGAAAATGGTGCTGGTTTTTCGTTTGTCCGTGGGGCTCCCGACCGGGGTGGCGCGAGGTTGGTTCGACCGGTGGCGTCAGGGGCGTCGGAGAATGTGCCGGGCAAGGGCGTCGGCATCCCCAGTCTGAAGGGCGTTCCGAATCTGGCTGAGGAGATCGATAGCCTTTGCGAGCGGGGCATCGAGTGCTTGGGCGTTGGTGGCAAGGATGTCGCGCCAAAGCAGGGGATCGGACTTGGCGAGGCGAATCATTCCGTCCAGTCCGGTGCCGCCTAGCTGGGGCTGGACATCGGGTTCGGTCCAGACGAGGTTGTTCAGGACGAATGCCAGAATGTGGGGAATGTGGGAGATGACGGCGACATGCCGGTCGTGGGCTTCGGAACTCATCTCGGCGGGGAACATGGCGCAATCGTTCAGTAGAAAGGCGCGAACCTGTGCATAGTCGGATGGAGCGGAATGGTCGGTGTCGCAAAAGAGGCAGGGGCGGTTTCTGAAGAGGGCGTCGATGGCTGCCCTAGGGCCGGAAAGTTCCCGTCCCGCCATGGGATGGGCAGATACATAGCGGGCTCGGTTGGGGTGTCGGGCGACGGCTTTGGCGATGGGGGTTTTTACCGATGCAACATCGAAGATCGCACCAGGCGGGGCGTCGAGCAGGCGGGGAAGACGATCGAGAATGTCTGCTGGAGGGGTGCAAAGTGCCGTTAAATCGGCTGGCGGCAAAGGGGCTTCAAGAGGTTCGACAGGGCGTTTGAGAATGGCCGATGCGGTGGCGCGGTTGCCGGGGTCGCGTTCGAATCCGTGTACCTCCCAGCCGGTTCGGATGGCATCTCGTGCAAGCGAGGTGCCGATTAACCCTAGCCCAATAATGTTGATGGTTTTTGGCATATTACCCCCTCCGGGCCTCGCGCCACTCCCGACCGTGCGCCAAGGTAACCGCAAGCGCCGTCCCGATAAGCAGAAGTGAGATGAATTGACTGATGGAGAAGGGGCCGACATCCATACGCGCGTCCCCCCGGGTCAGTTCGACAAGGAAGCGAATGATGCCATAGCCCGCAAGGTAGAGCGCGGTTGCGGCACCGCGAAACCGTTGCAACCACTTGCGCAGGAGAAAGAGCGCCGCAAATAGGCTGAGTGCGCAGGCCGCTTCGAGTAGTTGGGAGGGAAAGACCGGCAGGGCTTTAGCGGCGGTAGGGGGAATCAGACCTTGCCAGCACTGCAGGAGATAGGCCGGCGAGTCCTTGGGGTAGACAATCCCCCAGTGCGAGACCAACCGGCCGTGGCAACAGCCGTTGAGGAAGCAGCCGATCCTCCCGAAGGCTTGCCCTAAAGGCAATACCATCAGGACGATGTCCGAGGTTTCTATCAGCGACCAGCGCTTGAGGCGGTTAAAGAACATCAGCACCACCGCCGCACCGATGAGCCCGCCGTAGAACATTAGCCCTCCCTGGTCGATACGCACCATAGCCATCGGGTTGTTCGCAAACTCCGCGCTCCAGTGCTCCAATATGTAGGCCACCCGCGCTCCCAGCACCCCGGAGATCATCGTCCAACTGACCAGCGTGGACAAATCCGTTTCCTGCCGCCCTCGTTCGCGCCAAACCACCCCGGCTACCCACCACGCCGAGAGAAATCCCAACGCCATACATAAACCAAATGCCCTAATGGGCAACCCAAACAGATGGAACAGGGTCGAGGCCATAACACTCTTCTCTTGACAATGTGGTTTGAATAAGGCATAGTATACCGAAGTGCTCCACGGAGGTCAAACAACTAATGAGCGAAGAACCGCAGATCACTATTGTCGCCGATTCGATTCCCCAGATTAAGTGCCCGGTATGCGGACACCTCTTCGACAATCCCGGTCTGCAGCCGTTCGCCGTCACCAAATGCCCAAAGTGCCAGTTTGACATTGATGTCCCTGGGCGCTTGGGCGCTTTTTTGTTGGTCAAATGCCTGGGAATGGGGGGAATGGGCGGTGTCTTCAAGGCCATCGATCAGGTGCTCAACCGCGAGGTCGCAATCAAGGTGATGCTCAGTTCGCTGGGGGCCAACGAGGAGTTCCTTCAGACATTCCGGAGGGAGGCCCAATCCGTCGCCAAGCTCAACCACCCGAATATCGCACAGATCTACTCGTTCGGTGAAGAGAAGGGGCAACCTTACATTGTCATGGAACTGGTCAAAGGTTCCTCTTTCAGCGGGATGATGCAAGGTGGCAAGAAGATTGATCCTACCATTGCTATGGGGATTGGACGTCAGATAGCGAAGGCGCTCAAGCATGCTTCGGAGAACGGCGTCATACATGGCGATGTCAAACCCGAGAATATCCTTCTGGATGACAAGGGCAATGCCAAGTTGGTCGATTTTGGCATCGCGGCACTCAATGGGGTTCAGTCAGGCGAGGCGGTCTGGGGCACACCTTATTATATTGCCCCTGAGAAACTCAAGCGCCAGCCGGCGGATTTCCGCACCGATATGTACAGCCTTGGGGCAACCCTCTACCACGCCATTGCCGGAGTTCCTCCCTTTGAAGGTGAGGATGCCAACGCGGTTGTACGAGCCCGCATTGGGAATAGTGCCCCAGCGCTTCAAAGTATCGTGCCAGGCATTCCGCCGCTTGTGAACGACATTATCGCGCGGATGCTTCAGGAGGATCCCGCTGGTCGTTTCCAGTCCTACGACGCCTTGCTGCAAGAGATGGATTTGGCAGTCGGGAAAGCCGAGGCGCCCGCGGCAATGTCTCAACCGCCCCCGCACCAGTCGAAGAAGATTCTCATCAACAAGGCACGGAGGGCAAAGGTTGCAGTCAAACCAGGCGCTTCCTCCGAACCTGTGCAGGCGACAGGTGCGCCCCCCCGGGTGACTGTCTCGGCAACCCATACCCCCAAACCCTTGCATACCGAGGAGGTCAATCGTTCCGGATCCGGCATCAAGGTAGCGCTGATTGGTGGACTTATTTTCTTTTTGGTTGCGCTTGCCGTGGGTATCACCGTTCCCGTTTACCTGATGAAGGTAAAGGAGGCGAAGGCCAAGGCCGAAGAGGAGGAGTTGCAGCGCAATCTCGCCCAGAGCCGCAAACTTATGGACGATGTGCTGACCAACGCGCGCGAGATGCGCGACAAGTTCAGGAAAAACTTCGACATCGCCCGCAAACTCACTGACGAGGTCGCCGCGACCGCCAAGCGCATCTCCCCTTCTGAACTCCGACCCTATTTGGAGGTCACGCTCCCCGAGTTCCCCGGCTACATCCCCGAAGACGGTTTGAAAAAGGCGGAAGAGCCAGCCCAAACCAATGCGGCCGAGAAGGCCACCAACGCCGTTGCCGAAGCCGCATCGACCAATGCCCCTCTTGCTACCACAAATGCGACGCAGTCAGTCTCCGGCGATGCCGAAAAGTCTGAAGAACCGCAGGAAGACAAGCCGGTCGAGCAGGAGCCAGAGCCCGCACCAGCCGAGGAAACTCCTCCGCCCGTTCCGTTGCCGCCGGCCTTTGCCACAGTCACCAATCTGCTCTACAGAACTGCCGCCATCCAGCAAACCATGTCCAATACCGAAGCATTTTGCGAGTGGCTCGTCCGTACGCGGCAGATATCGGAAGACGCAGGTGAGAACAGCGTCGACCAACGAAAAGCGCTTGCCACCCGCCTCGTTGAAGAGTACAAGCGGTACATTCTCATCAAAGACATCGCAACCTTCTCCTCCGAGGCCGTCGCCATCCAGCGTGCGGCCAACCGGGTCAGAGTCGACCTCCTGAAGTTGGGCAACCGCTTCAAGTTCCAGGCGGAAGAAAAGCAGCGCAAGGAGGCCCAGCAGAAGGCCGAGGAGGCACGCAAGAAAGCTGCCGAGGAGCAGGCCCGTTTGGTTGAGGAAGAGGTCTCGCGTATGACCGCCGCCGAATTAACCATTGACATGGAGGTAAAACTGTTCCAGTTCGCCGCCGCCCGCCGCAAACTCAACGATGTTGGCGATACGCTCAAAACCCCCCAGGCCAAGAAAGTCCTGGCGCTCGCGTTGGAGCGTGTCGCGGCCGTTGAGGCTTTCCAGAACTACCTCATCAAGAAACTCCCCGGCTACGGCACCATCAAGTCAGCCGACCGCAAGGCGATTACCTTCAAAGACGGCAAGAAGATGAAGTGGGAAGACTTGGCGTCCAAGTATATGGTGCAGGTCGTCCGTTTCGCCGGAACCTTCGTGACCGCAGACACCGCCATGCAGGATCAGCCCGCGAGCAAGAAGATGCAGATTGCCACCGGCGCGGCCATCTACCTTGCCAAGAATGTACAGGGTTCTGCTACAGTCAGCGGAATGGTCAAAGAGATGGTCGAGCGCATGATTAAGAAATCCCCCGACCTTGAGGCCGACTTCCGTCGCTTCCTGCCGGATGGAATCTTGAATGCGCCGGATTCCCAGTAGGTGCCCCATCCGGAATCCCGCTGCCTGCCACGATCTATACTACAACCGCCTACGCGCGATGGTATGACGACTAGGACGGAAATAGAGGTCAGTGCGATTGGTCTTGTGGTATGCCTCGCGGTCGGTTTCGCGGGTTGGCTTTGGTGGCAGTCGACCGACCGTTGCCGTATGGGGAAGGCATTGAGGGCCTGCGATGATGAGCAGGCGAACCTGGCGGAACTGCAAGAGACAATGTCGGGTATCTGTATTGCCGCGACGAACAATGTTGCCTCGAACAACACCATTGTCTATCTGTTGCGCCGCACGCTGAACTTCGATACATACGGGGAAGAAGCCAAATTGGCGGCGCTTCGGCTGATGCGCATCTCGGGGGAGGGAACCAACATCGCTCCGGTTATTGCCTGCCTTGAGCAGACCAACAGTCCTGCGCTGTCGCAGGGGGCTTTCGAGCTTTTGTCGGTTACGCACCATCCCGAAGCCGCGCCTTTCCTGCTTGAGTGGGGTACGCGTGCCCGCACTCCGAGAAGGGCGGCGCTCTATGCCCGATTGCTGGGGGCTCGCCGCCAAACCAACGCATTGCCTTTGCTTGCCCAACGCATTCATTCCCAAACGCCCGAGGTGCGTGCGGCGGCGCTTTCCGCATTGGCCGATTGGGGGGAAGAACCGGCCTTCGAGGTGCTCAAGAATGCGGGGCGCGAGTTGCCGTCTCCGGAACTTTGGGTGGCGCAGATACACTGTATTTCGCGGATGGGGCGGGGGCGCGGTCTGGCGTATTGGGGGGTGCTGTCACGCTTTTATGATTACTGTCCCGGAAAGGTGCGCGCGGAGGCGCTTGCGGCGATGGTATCGCTTGCGGGGGTGGATTTTTCCGCCCGCGGGTCGGATGCTCCAGGGGCTCGTGCGGCGCGCCTGGTCTGCGACTGTTTCCGCTCGTCCGATGCTGCTGAGCATGCGATGGCGATGCGGTTGCTTTCTGCTTCGGAGGGCCCCTGTTCGGCCGATTCAGGAGCCGTCGCCCGTTTTCTTCTGGGGCTCTATGCCCAGTCCGGGAGGCGTGAGCGGGCTGACATTTGGGCGGTGCTCAAGGCTCGCGGCGCTGGGGAGGGCGCCGACTTTGCTCGGGCTTTGATTGCCCGCGAGGATACGCCGATGCAGGAGCGTTTGGCGGCGGTTTCTTACTTGGCTGGATTGCAGGATGGCCGGCATTTGCCTTTTCTTCTTTCCCGACTGCTTGCGGCGTCCGAGCGACTGCCCGATTTGGTCAATGCGCTTTACGATGGAGTCTTGAAACTCAAGAACGAACCGGCGATAACCAATCTGGTCGCTGGGTATTCGCGCTATACGCCGTTGCAGCAGATTCGTACGCTGGTGGTGCTGTCGGAGCGGAAGAGCCCGCTGCTGATTTCCTGCTTCCAGGTGGCGTCGACCTATTCTCGACCGGATGTCCGGGATACGGCTGTTCGTTTGGCTCAGGCGTTGCCGGAGCCGGCGGTCGGGGCGGTGCTCGATGCGATGTTGCGCACGCGTCCCTCGCGGCAGAGAGATATGAGCGATCTGCTTCTGGAGGTTGCCAAGGTTCAGCCCTATGTGGTGGCTCAGATTGTGGAGCAGAGGTTGCCATCTGCGCCCCCGAGAGATAGGTTTCTGATGGCCGAACTCCTGCGAGGAATTCCCGTCCGCCGCGCGGTGGAATTGCTGGAAGGGCTTTCGCGCGATGCGGATCCGACAGTTGCTCGGACGGCACATCGTGCTATCGAGAGCCGTCGTCAGGAGAATCGTTGAGATGAATCAGCAGTCTTGCAGACGCACCGGCTTTGTCGGCATTATCCTTGAGGATCGAGAGCGGCTTCACACGCAGGTCAATGAACTCTTGGCGTCTGTCCACGGATTGATTGTCGCCCGACTCGGTCTGCCCGCCTGCACGGGCGGTTCGGCGGTCATCACCTTGGTCGTCTCCGCTACGCCCGACGAACTTGGGGCTTTGACAGGACGGCTCGGGCAGATTCAGGGTGTGACGGTCAAGAGTGCCTTGGCGCCGCTTCGAGGGTAGACGCCCAAGCTGACCAAATGGTCATCTTGCCGTCACCCGGCGGCAAGCGGGGTTTGCTACGCTCTTGTCCATGCAGAACAAGACTTTGCTATGGGCTGTGGGCGCGATGATCGCCTTGCGGGTGGTGCTGGCGGTGGTCACGCCGGTATTCGATACCTCCGAAGCGCGCTATGCCGCCATCTCCGCCAATATGGCGCGGACAGGTGACTTTCTTGTTCCCCGATTCACCTACCGAGACCGCTATGTGAGTTTTGAGGGAAAGCCGCCTTTGCTGTTTCAACTTGCGGGTGGTGCTTGTCGCCTTTTCGGTGTGCGGGAATGGTGCGTCCGGTTGCCCGGGGTGGTTGGGTTCCTTGTCGTACTTGCCCTGATTGCCTATTGCGGCAAGGTAGTAAAGGGATGGGCGTGCGGGCTTCAGGCGGTCGGCATCTGCGTTAGTTCGACTGCACTCTTCGCCCTTTCGGGATTCTGCATGCCGGATGTCCTTTTGGTCGCCTGCGTGGCATCCGCCTACCTCTGCCAGTTGATGTTTTTGGCAAGCGGAAAGCGAAACTGGAGTCTCGGCGTCTTCCTTTCTCTAGCGCTTGGAATGGTCGTGAAAGGCCCCGTTTCGCTGGCTCTTTTCGGGATTGGGGCTGCGCTTGACGCGTGGGCGAATGGGCGAATCATTGGAATCCTTCGCGGCTACCGCTGGGGGCTGGGCGCCGCCCTGTTCCTGGTGATTGTCCTGCCTTGGTTCGTGTTGATGGAGCGTGCGCAACCCGGGTTTTGCCGCTACTTCTTCCTCAATGAGAATCTGCTTCGGTTTCTGGTGCACGACTACGGCGACCGTTATGGCAGTGGAAGGGAGACCTTTAGGGGAATGGCGCTTGTTTGGATGGTGGTGGTGACCCTTCCGTGGACGCCATTGCTATATTGGACACGGAGCAACGGTTGGCGCGATGGCTCGATTTCGAACCTCTTGCGCTGGGGTGTTGTCGGTATGACGGGATTTTGGTGCCTGACCAGCAGAGTGCCCGTAGCCTACCTGATTCCCGTGGCGCCGCTCGCTGCTCTCTGGCTGGCGATCGAATGCCGGAAGCCGTGGATTTCGCGCATGCTGCCCTTGGCAATGGGGGCAACCTCGCTTGTCCTGACGCTCTCGCTTGTGGCGGGAATGGTTTGGTCGGGAAAGATGGAGGGGGAACAAGCCCCTTACCGCAGAAATCGCTACTCCTATGAGTTTTACCACGGCACCCCAGCATGGATTCCAAGGGAAACGGAGGCCCTGCCATGCAGGCAGTAGGTCTAGTCGTGCCTTGCCGGAACGAGGAGCGGCGGTTGCGCCCCAAGGCCTTCTTTGATGCCTTGAACGCGCTGCCCGGGCTATCCTTCGTTTTCGTCGATGATGGGTCAACCGATGCAACCGCCGACATCTTGGAGCGGATGGCCTACCAGTCGCCGCATGTCGATTGGCTGCAGTTGGCACGGAATCAGGGAAAAGCCGAAGCCGTGCGGCAGGGGATGCGAACTTTGCTGGAGAAAAGGGTGGATGTGGTGGGGTTTTGGGATGCCGACTTGGCCACCCCGTTGGAGGAACTGCCCGCGATGTTGCGTGAGTTGGATGAGCGCGAGGGTTGTGTCGCCGTATTGGGCGTCAGGTGGGCGCACTTGGGGGCGTCGATCGACCGTAGCACGGGGCGGGGCATTGCCGGGAAGGTGATGCGGAGTTTGATTCGCCTGGTCTCGGGATATCCCTTCGTCGATACCCAATGCGGGGCAAAGATCTTTCGCCGGTCATTGGCAGAAAACCTCTTCAAACGAAGATTCATCTCCCGTTGGCTCTTTGATGTCGAACTGCTCCTGCGCATCCCGAGAGGCGATTTGTGGCGCGTGAGTGAACTTCCCCTGCGCTTTTGGCACGATGTCCCCGGATCAAAGTTGACTTGGCTTGACACTTTCCGCATTCTTCCGGACTTGCTGAAGATTGCGATTCACCGCCGGAGTGTGCTATAATACCGCTATGCACCTACTGGTGGTTGAGGACGATGCGCGCATTGCCGGATTTGTCGCGGATGGCTTCCGCCGCGATGGTCATACAGTCACCTGCGCCGTCGACGGCGAGGAAGGACTCTACTTCGCGCAAAGCGGCGCGTTCGATGCCATCGTGCTCGACATTCTGTTGCCGAAACTCAATGGATTGGAACTGTTGCGCCGTTTGCGCGGGAGTGGTTCCAAAGTACCCGTTATCGTTTTGAGTGCGCGGGGAAGCGTCGAGAGCAAAGTGGAAGGGCTGGAGGTTGGTGCGGATGACTACCTCGCCAAGCCGTTTTCCATTGTTGAACTTCTTGCCCGAGTGCAGGCCTTGGTGCGACGATCCTCCGGGAGTGGAACTTGTGACGAACTGCGTGTGGCAGATTTGCGTCTGGATCTGATTTCCCATCGTGTCGCGCGAGGGGCGAGAAGAATTGAACTTCAGCCGCTTGAGTACCGCCTGCTGGAGTATTTGATGCGCAACCGCGGGCGTATCGTCTCTCGAACAATGATTATGGATCGCGTGTGGGACTATGCCTTCGACCCGCACACCAATGTGGTCGAGAGCCGTGTCAGCCGCCTACGGGCAAAGTTGACCCGCCCCGGCGAAAAGGAACTCCTCCATACGGTGCGTGGCTTCGGCTATGTCCTAGAGGAGCGCTGATGACCGGGCAAAACCTTCGTTTGCGCCTAGTGGGGTGCGCGTTTCTGGCGAGCGGGTTCATTGCCTTGTTGGTTTCAACCGGTGTAGTTTGGGCCTGCTATGGTCACTTGATGAGTGATGTCCAGTCTCGGTTGGTGCGGGTGACAGGTCAGTTGCAGGACGAGTATTTGGCCTGTGGGGGCTATACGCCGGCGTTCATAGCGCACATGGACGAGGATGTGCAGGAACACGACGCCCGGCGGACATTTATCCTTCTGACCGATTCCAACGGGGCTGTCCGTCATGCGACGCCTATGCCTGGGGGCTTTCGCGCCCGTTTGCAGCATCAATTATTGACCAGCCGTTTCCGTGGTCGTGTCTATACAGAACGGGAGGAGCAGAAGCCTTCTTCGCACGGGGCTTTGCGCTACTTGTCCCGCCCGCTGCACGATGGTTGCCGCATCACATTGGCGTTGGAGGTGACGAACACGGAGCGTTTTCTGATTTTCCTGACCTGCGTACTTGGGGTAATGTCCCTAGTCAGCAGTCTCTGTTCCATGGTCTTTGCCTGGCTGATTGGGGGGCGTATTCTGGGCTTGAATCGTTTGGTGGATGAGAAAGATCGAGCTTATTCAGAGCTGCGGCGGCTGACGGACGATATCGGCCACGACCTGCGCACGCCGCTGACGCGTCTGGGTATGGCCGCCGAGAGTGCCGTCTCGGGCGGGGCCTTGAGGGAGCCGTTACCTCAACTGGTGATGGAGGAGTGCTCTTCGATGATTGAATTAATCAACACGATGCTGACCATTTCGCAGACAGAGGCGCAGGTGCACCGTACGCCTCGGGAACCCCTTGAGTTACGCGCCCTTGTCCTGCGTTCGCTTGAAGTCTACCAACCGTTGGCCGAGGACAGCCGCATCCGGCTCATGGGCGACTTGCCACCTGATGCAATCTGGTTCTCGGGGCACAAGGCGCGGCTCCAGCAACTGTTGGGAAATCTACTCGACAATGCGCTCAAGTTCACATCTTCCGGAGGCTCGATTCGCGTTCGGCTGGCGGTTTCCGGCGGTGAGATTACCCTTCGCGTCGAGGATGATGGATGCGGCATTGCACCAGCCGATGTGCCTCGGGTATTCGACCGTTTCTGGCGGGGAGAAGCCGCCCGGCACAAGCCGGGGAATGGCTTGGGGCTCTCCCTAGTGAAGGCAATCGTGACCTCCTACGGCGGCAATATCCGGTGCGAGTCGGCGCTCGGGAAGGGAACGATTTTCTCTATTCGTTTGCCGCAGGGCTAGTGAAGCAAAAACGCGGGATGGCTGACATGCCCTCTCGCGTTTCCTGAAACCTTGTCTGGTGGAGCGAAGGGGATTCGAACCCCTGACCCCCACGTTGCGAACGTGATGCTCTACCAACTGAGCTACCGCCCCATAAAGGTTGAGGCGTATTATGGACTTTTCCCTGTTCAGTGTCAAGCAAAAGCCTTCGGGCGCGGAAAGAATCTGACGGAAAGGCTTTCGGGGGAGGATTGGTTGCTAGGATTTGCCTTTGCACGATGCTTTTGTTAGAATAGCCGCGATGCCCCGATTGATGCGGGCAGAGTGAAAGGCAGCGCGTATGGCATTGGCGACGAAAAAGATTCTCATCACGGGGGGCGCGGGGTTCATTGGCTCGCACTTGGCCCGCTGCCTGCTGGGGCAGGGGCACGAGGTCACCGTGATGGACAATCTGTTCACGGGAACGAAGGCGAATATCTACGATTTGTCGGACAATCGGCGATTCACTTTCATTCTGCACGATGTGACGCAACCGTTCTGGGGACAGTTCGACGAGATCTACAATCTTGCCTGTCCGGCCTCCCCGGTTCATTACCAGCGCAACCCGGTCGAGACCATCAAGACCTCCTTTCTCGGCATGATGAATGTCCTTGAACTGGCGCTCAAGACGAAGGCCCGCGTCCTGCACACGACCACCTCCGAGGTCTACGGTGATCCGCTTGTCCACCCTCAGCCCGAATCCTACTGGGGCAATGTCAACACCATCGGGCCTCGTTCCTGTTATGACGAGGGTAAACGCGCCGCCGAGACGCTCGCTTTGGACTATTCCCGGGAGTACGGGGTCGATGTGCGCATGGTGCGCATCTTCAACACCTATGGCCCGCACATGCACCCGGCAGATGGGCGGGTGATTTCCAACTTTATCATGCAGGCGCTGCGCGACCAGCCCATCACGCTCTACGGGGACGGCTCCCAGACGCGCAGTTTTCAGTATGTCGATGACTTGCTCGACGCGATGCTCAAGTTCATGTCCCTCTCGCCGGATGTCTTGTCCGACTTCTTCTCGTCGCACGGCATGCTCGTGCCGCTCCTGAATGTGGGAAATCCCGGCGAGTACACCATCCGACAGTTGGCCGAACAGACGCTCCAACTCCTCCCCGAAAGCAAGAGCCAACTCGTCTTCGAGCCTTTGCCCAAGGATGACCCCAAGCGGCGCAAGCCGGACATCACCCTTGCCAAGCAACTGTTGGACTGGGAACCTCGCGTTCCGCTGGCCGAGGGGCTCCAGAAGACCATCGCCTACTTCCGCGACTTCGCTTCGCGCTGACCCAACCCCGTAAAAGGTTGGCATCTTCGCCCCTAGACGGTTGCCACAGCCGGCCCCTGGAGGTTACCACCTCCGGCAGGCTTTAGCGCATACGAGCCGAGCGAATATGTTGGTTGGTGTTGCGCCCCTTGATTTCCAGGACCCAATCCATCGGGAAGCGGTGTGCGCGCACCGTCACATCAAGGCTCTTCCCTGGCGGCAAATCGAAGCGGTTGGTTGAGATGCCGATGCCTTCGATTGGTTCGCCCGTGCGGCGGACAAACCTCAGCACAACTGATTCGGCCGTTTGCCCGCCATCGTTTGAGACAGCGACAAGCAATGTGTCGGCGTCCTGCTTCCGTTCGTAGCGGTGGATTGCGCTGATGGAAGTATTCCCAGCCGAAGCGAATGTCAGAGGAAGATGCGCAAGCGCCAAGAGTGCCAAGAAGCGGTTCATCGCCGACCTTAGAAGTCCATCAGCAGTTGATTGGGATTTTCCGGCTTGCGGCGGGCCTGGCGCGTTTGGGCGAGTTTCGGCATCGCGCCCGGATCGAGTTCGTTGTCCTCAAGATTGGCGAGAATCTCCTTCGCCCGGTCGATGACGGCCGGAGGCATACCCGCCAGGCGCGCGACATGAATGCCGTAACTCTTGTCCGCGCAGCCGGGAACAATGCGCCGCAGGAAGACAATCGAGTCGCCGCGCTCCCGAACCTGTACCGTGTAATTCTTCACCCCCGACAGCCCGCGTGCCAAGTCGGTCAGTTCGTGATAGTGCGTAGCAAAGAGGGTTCGAGCCTTGACCGCGGTCGTATTGTGCAGATATTCCGCGACCGACCATGCTAGGGAAATGCCGTCGAAGGTGCTAGTGCCTCGCCCCAATTCGTCGAGCACCACAAGACTCTGTGGCGTGGCATTGTTGAGAATGTTGGCGGCCTCCTGCATCTCCACCATAAAGGTGCTCCGCCCCTTCGCTAGTTCGTCCCCCGCCCCGACACGCGTGAACACCTTGTCGGCAATGCCGATGCGCGCCTCCCGGGCCGGAACCCACGAACCCGCCTGAGCCATAATCAGGATGAGCGCGACCTGTCGGATATAGGTGGATTTGCCCGCCATATTCGGCCCCGTAATCAAAATCAACTGGTGGTCGGTGGCGTTCAGCTGCGTATCGTTCGCAATAAATCGTTCCGCGTTCGGCAACTGCTCCACGACTGGGTGCCGCCCGTCTTTAATCTCAAGAACCGGGTCGACGGTCATCAGCGGGCGGACATAACCCAGGGCAAGCGCACGGTCGGCAAAAGCAGTCAGCACATCGGTCGTTGCAATCGCTTGCGCGCTCCGCCGGATACCTGCTGCAAATGCCAGCGCCTCGGCTCGAAGTTCCTGGAAAAGTTGCTGCTCCAGAGCAATGGCCTTGTCCTGCGCCCCGAAGATTTTCTGCTCGTACTCCTTGAGTTCAGGAGTGATATAGCGCTCCGCGTTCACCAGCGTCTGGCGGCGTTCATACTCGGGTGGAACCAGGGCGGTCTGCCCCTTGGAGACCTCGATATAGTAGCCGAAAACCCGATTGTGGCGAACCTTGAGCCCCTTGATGCCCGTGCGTTCTGCCTCCTTGGCCTGATACTGCGCCAGCCAGCCATGACCTTCTGCGGAAAGCGCCCGCAATTCATCAAGGTCGCGGTTCCATCCTTCCGCAATCATCCCGCCTTCTTTGGTAGAGACCGGAGGCGTTTCCACCAACGCCTTGTCAATGCGTGCGGCCAGCTCAGGAAGCGGTTCGATGGCTTCAGCCAGCCCGCCCAGAAGCCCCGATTGCCCCTGCGAAAAAGCCGCAATCCGCTCCTTCAGGGCGGGAAGGGGAAGCAAGGAAACACCCAATCCCTTCAAGTCCCTTGCGTTTCCGCTGCCGGCCTCTAGACGCGTCAGAAGCCGTTCCAAATCGTGTACCGAGCGCAGAAGATTCTGAAGTGCCGTCAGTTCCAATCGTCCAGCGACAAGTTGCCCGACCGCTTCGTGGCGGGAGACAATCGCCTCAAGTTTCCCCAGCGGCCGTGCAAGCCAATTGCGCAGAAGCCTAGCGCCCATGGGCGTATGCGTCGTGTCCAGTACGCCCAGCAGCGTATCCGCCAAAGGTTTCCCGCGCAGGGGAAGAATGTCCAGATTGTTGACCGTAGAGGCGTCCAGCGTCAGAAAATCCCCAGAGTTGCGGAGTTGGATGGAGCGGATGTGCCCCGTTTGGTTGCGCAAAGTCTCCCCGACATAATAGAGCAAACCTCCCGCCGCGCGGATAACCCCCGTCTTCTCTTGGCATCCGAAGCCGTCCAGCGATTGAACGCCAAAGTGCCGCACGAGCAAATCATAGGCCGCATCGCGCGAAAAGGTCCACTCCTCGGCGGTTGTCACCGGACAGGCAAGGCCGCTGAGCCACGGAAGCCGCTCGCATCCTTCCGGTACCAGACACTCGCTGGGATTGTATCGCAAAAGCGCTTGGGAGAACTCCTCTGGAGTCTCGAACTCTTCGGCGGACAAGTCACCCGTGGATAGGTCGAGCAGTGCCAGAGCCTTGGGCTTGGCATCCGGGGCAAGCGCCAGCAGATAGTTGTTCCGGGTTGCGTCTAGGAGCCCATCTTCGAAGATGGTGCCGGGGGTTACAATGCGCGTCACCTCGCGTCGGACGATACCCTTTGCGGTCGCAGGATCCTCCAACTGTTCGCAAATCGCGGCTTTTAGTCCCGCCTTGACTAGCTTGGACAAGTAGGCTTCAATCGCGTGGTAGGGCACCCCGCACATAGGCGCTCCGCCGCGGTGCGTCAGCGTAAGCCCCAAGACCTCCGAGGCAATCTTGGCATCCTCGAAGAACATCTCATAGAAGTCTCCCAGACGAAACATCAGGATGGCGTCCTTGGCATTTTCGGTCTTGATTCGCCGGTATTGGCGCATCATGGGGGTCAGTTCTTCGGCCATGGGTGACTATTCTTTGACAGGCCGCCGGCGTGCGGCCTTTTTTTCTGCGTGGATGCGTTTGTCCGCGACCATTTTTGCCTTCTGCCGCCGAGACTTGGTGCGTTTCCGTCGCCGCTCTTTCTCGATTGCCTGCTGGCGGGCGGAGCGTTCGCCTTCGATGGTTTCAAGCAACCGATCGGCCAATAGCCGGCGTGCAACCCAGCGGTTGGTTTCCCGAGAACGGGTCTCGGCGCATTTGACAATGAGACCGGACGGATGGTGTTTGAGGCGGACGGTGGATGAGGTCTTATTGGTCTTTTGTCCACCGGGGCCGGCTCCTAGGATAAAATGCTCCTCCAGGTCTTCCTCAAGCAGGCCTGCTTGGCGCATCTTCTCTTCGATGCGGCGGATGGTTTCCGGGGAGATGATGGACATGTTAGCGCTGACGGGAGGACTTGGTGCGTTTTGACGAGGGTGGGGATGCTTTGAAAACGGGGCGAAAGTCGGCACGGCGGGCGTCAAAGTCTACCCGTTCGACCTGCACGCGCAACGATTGTCCGACGCAATAGGTGGTCTGTCCGTCGCTGAGGGTCTCTTGATACTCATTGTATCGAAGGTGCCTGCCGGCGAAGGCCGAGGTGTGAACCATTCCCGAAATCTGAAGGTCGAGAATGTCGACGAAGATGCCAAACTTTTTAACCGCGACAATGACCGCCTCGTAGGGCAGGGGACGCTGATCATCGAGTTGTTGTTGCAGGAAGCGGAACTTCTTGATTTCGAGCAAGGCCCGGGAAGCTTCGTCAGCAACCATTTCGCACTCGGATGCATTGATGGCGGCGAGTTTGAGGTAATTGTCTGGCAACCGTCCGCCTTTGCCGTTGGAGGCCAAATAGTCCGCGAGTTGGCGGTGGAGGACCAAATCGGGGTAGCGGCGGATGGGCGAGGTGAAGTGTGAGTAGTACTTGAGGGCAAGCCCAAAATGACCGTGCGCTTCTGAGGAGTAGACGGCCCGTTTGAGACTGCGCAGTACGGCCGTGTGGATGGTGTGTCTAAGCGGGTGTTCGGCCGTCTGCTTGAGAAATGCGGCGAGATTTTTCGGGTTGGAAAGGTCGCCGTGCTTTAGTCCGAGTGCGTCGAGTTTGGGGTAAAGTTCTTCGAGTTTTTCCGGGTCTGGCGGTTCGTGAAGGCGGGCTAGGATGTGGATGCCTTTGACGGTAAGTTCCGTCGCGACGGCTTCGTTTGCCGCCACCATAAAGGCTTCAATGAGTTGGTGGGCTTCGTCGTTCGGCACTGGGCGAATGCCGACCATTCGCCCAGTGTCATCGAGGACTACTTCGGTCTCCTGAGAGGCGAGTTCTAGCCCCCCGTTCTTTTCGCGCCGTGCGCGGAGTTGCTTGGCGAGCGTATTGGCCGATTGCAGGAGTTCGGCGACGCCAGGGGCAAGTTCGATTCCTTCCGGCTGATTGCCGCCGAGGATGGCAAGGGCTTGCTCGTAGGTGAGACGCTGGGCTGAGCGGATAATGGTCTTGGCGAAATGCCTCGCGACGGCTCTTCCGTTGGCATCGTAGTCAATGAATGCGCTGAAGGTCAGACGGACGGCATTGGGCTGGAGTGAGCAGACTCCATTGGAGAGTTGCTCGGGAAGCATGGGAATGACGCGGTCGGCGAAATAGACGCTGGTTGCTCTCTTGGCGGCTTCGGAATCGAGTGCGGAGCGAGGTCGGATGAAGTGGGAGACATCGGCGATATGGACTCCGAGTCTGCGCTTTCCATCGGGGAGGGGTTCGAGCGAGATGGCGTCATCGAAGTCCTTGGCCCGCTCGGGGTCGATGGTGATGATGAGTTTATCTTGAAGGTCAAGACGCGGCCCCGGCTCTTGCAGATAGCGAGAGACCGTCTCGGCTTCCTGGAGGACGGGCGGCGGGAATGTCGGGGAGTAGCCGTACTGGCGCATGATGGCCAGAGTGTCGAGGGAGGGTTTGTCTGCTGGGCCAATGACATCGATGATTTTGGCGACGGGATTCCGTCCGTTTGCCATACGCTGGACGAGGCGCACGACGACGCGGTCTCCGTCCTTGGCATTGCCGGGTTCGGGGATGGCGAAGTCAGTCCGGTAGATGGGATTGATGGGGACGGCGTAGCAGGTTCGCCCGCTCTGGCGGAGCGTGGCGACAATATCGTTTTCCGCCGGGCGGGTGATGCGCACGACACGGGCGAGCGGCTCTCGGCTGGCGGACTTGGTGTTTGTTGTGGGGCGAATGTCGACGGTGTCGCCTGGGAATGCGTTGCCGGTGCACCCCTCCTCGATAAAGTAGGTGGTGTGGTCTGGGGCGGTGACGATGGCGGCCCCGCTACGCAGAAGGCGGATGGTACCACTGATGAGGTTCGCCCCCGGCCGGAAGCGGTAATTGTCTCTTCGCTTCTCTACAATGAGTCCCTGGTCAATCAGGCTCGCGAGGATGCGGCGTAGGCGCTTTTGGTGGGTGGGTTTGAAGCCAAGGGTTTTTGCAATCGCTCCGATATGCCAGGTGCGCTCGGGGTCGGATTCGAGCAGATAGCGGACGGCTTCGCTTTCGACATCGCGTTGCATATCGGTGGTTGCTTTGGTGTGTTAGACGTTGAAGAGGAAGTGGACAACATCGCCGTCTTGCATCACATACTCTTTGCCTTCGACGCGCAGGAGTCCGGCGGCACGGGCGGCGGCTTCGCCTCCGAGGCGGACGAAGTCGTCATAGGAGACAACTTCTGCACGGATGAAGCCGCGTTCGAAGTCGGTATGGATAACACCTGCGGCCTTGGGGGCGGTCCAACCTTTGCGAATGGTCCAGGCTCGGGATTCCTCGGGGCCGGCTGTGAGGAAACTCATCAGTCCAAGGGTGTCGTAGGCGGTGCGGACGGTAAGATCCAATCCGCTTTCTTCTACGCCGTAGGACGCGAGGAAGTCGGCGCGTTCGGCATCGGTGACGCCGGCGAGTTCGGCCTCCATCTCGGCGCAGATTTTGATGACTTGACTCTGGTGGGCGGCGGCGTGGGCTCGGACTTGTTTGACGAAGGCGTTGTCT
>JAXFQS010000121.1:0-4274 GCA_034178815.1 Kiritimatiellia bacterium
TCCGCCCGAGCCGGCGCGGAAAGTAATATTCGCCTTCTCCGGAGTTTCGGGCTTGGCGCGGGAGCAACTCCAGATGCACGCGCCGCAGTGGATGCACTTCTCACGGTCGAAGTCAGGCACGCCATTCTCGCCGGGCGTAATCGCCTGCGCAGAGCAAATCTCCGCACAAGTCTTCTCGGTGCACGAGCGGCAGACCTCCGGATCGTCGAAAACGATATGGTCGGCAAAACCGCCTGCAGCCTGAACCTTTCCGCCCTTGAGCAGCGCATCCTGATGGCTCATCAGCAACTCCCCGTCGAACGGAATCGGCTCCCAGCCAAGTCGGTCCATAACCTTGTCGTGAAGCGTCGTGTGCGAAGTCGTCGCCGACTGAATCAGAGCCTCCAACTCAGGCTTCGGAATGCGCGAACCATAGTAGTCCAGCACCGTGCGGATGCGCTGGGAAGGCGGCACGGAGTCGAACGGCAGATTGAGCAGACCGCGCGTCATCCCCGTCATCCCCGTACCCATCATACCCAGGAAGAACCCCTTATTGAAACCGTCCCTTGCCTTGGCGGCGGCCTTCAACTCCCTGTTCATCGGATCGCGGCGGCGACGCGCGACATAGACTTCATCCAGATTGTCCTTCCGGAAGGCGCGCCCGGACTTGAGCAACTCAATAACCCCCTCGGCCAGCAGGACACCGGAATGCCACGCCTCGTCTACCCCCGAATTGGTCAAGACATTGGTCGAACCGCTACCTTCACCAATGCGCGCATAGCCATCCCCGGCCAGCCAAGGCTCACCCCTCATGCCCGACTCTTGCAGCGACTTCGCTCCCCAACTGCGCAGCTTGCCCCCCTTCAGATGGCGCCAGAGGTAGGGATGGCGCATCCAATGCTGGAGGTATCGATACGAAGTGCGTAGCGGACTGTCCAGCCACGACGGAACGAAAATTCCAAGCGACGCCGTCCGATCCGGATAGACATAGAGGAACCCGAACAGTTCCGGCTCCGGATACCCCAGCGTATGAATCACCGTCCCCGGCTCAAGCGTGCACGACTCCGGCAACTCAACTACCGCCTTCATCCCGACTGCCCAATCCCGGCGATGATGTCCCGGCGGCAGACCAAACCGCTCATCGAGCGCCCGACCGACCGGTCCAACAGGACCATCGGCCACCACCGTCAGCAACGCTACCTCAACATCCATGCCCGGCATATAAACCGCAGGGTCCGGATTCCCGCGCTTGTCCACACCTTGATCAGCCAGCCGGACGCCCTTGACCCGATCCCCCTCGAAAAGCGGTTCGGCGACAGGCGTTCCAGGCCAGATCTGAACCACCCCCGTGCCCATCAGATTCGCCGCACACCACGACATGAACTGCCCCATCGAGAGCACCATTCCGCCGTGTTTGCGCAGAAAAGGCGGAATCCACGGCAACTCGGCCGCCTCGGGGATTCTCCTCTGGAACGCGTGCAACCCCTTGAACACCGCATCGACCGTCTTCGTGCCAGCCGTGCGGCGTGAAGGTCCGCCCGCCTTGTCAAACAGGTAGGCCACCGTCTCCGACGAAATATCCGCCGCATTGGGAATCTCCTCCGCCAAGTTGCGCCCCGGAAATGAAGCCCGGATATGCTTCGCCTGCGTGACTACGCCCGAGACGCCGAAACCCGTGTCGTCCGCCCGCTCGTAGCAAAGAATCTGGAGCGGACAGCCCGGCATAACGCGGCTTTCGTAGAGCGGCGTGCCATCGGGATTCGTCTTGGAAACCTCGGCGGCAAGCGTTGTAAGAAAGCCCGCGGAGGATGGACCAAAGCCGACGACAACAATGTCGGCCTGCATGGATTGTCTTTCTGTCATCTCGGGCCTCAGATTACGCCTGCGGATAGTCAAGCGCTTCAGGAATCATAATCGTAGCGAGGGCGGCCGCGGCTCGGTCTTTCGCCAACCGATCGCCGAGCAGGGCGCATTCGACCTCGTCCCGGAGATGGCGGAAAGCGGAGGTGTCCGGCAGTTGGGTCTGATAGCCGAAGTAGAGTTCGGAGCAGATGCGCACGGTCTCGCCCGCGGCGGCGGCGGATTGCAGCGCCAGCAAGTCGTTGAAGGTGTTGACATACCCCTCTGTTTCGGGGCCAACGAGTGGATGCTCGGGGCCTTTCGCGGCCAATTCGTGCACATCGTCGCGGAAGCATTTTGCCGCCAATAGCCAACTCAGCGCGTCGACAAGCGGGTAAGCGACGCCGTGTCTCTGGCCGTTCCCGAGGCGTTTGCCGTTGGCATCCTTGAGGGTGGAAAGGGTGGTGTTTGTCCAAATCCAAAGGTTGAGGGCGGCGGAAAGTTCCGGGCGTTCGTCGCGCAGTTCTTCAGCCCATTTCCGGAGCAAGGCCTGGAAGACGGGGTTGTCTTTCATGACGGTCAGCTGGCGGCGCTGGACGACTTCGGGGCCTTCGTAGGTGGCTTCGAGCTGGGCGTCCATCCATTTCTGTCCGAGGAAGCCGGGGCAGTCTTCGGTGATGCCGTAGCCGCCCATCAGTGAGACGGCTTCGCGCATGAGGTTAGCGCCGTGGCCGGTGTTCCAGAGTTTGCAGGCGGGGCAGAGGACATTGGCCAAGGCATGGCGATGGACATATTGGACGACGGGGTCGGCGGATTCGAGGTCGCCGCCTTGCTCGATGAGTTGGACTGCCTGGGTTGTGGGCTCTTTGAGGGCTTTGAGCAGTGCGCGTCCAGCGATACCTTGGTCGGCGAAGGTTTTGAGGACGGGTTTTTCAACGGCTTCGAGGGCATCGAAGGCGCGGGCGGCGGCGAATCCCAGGGAGGCGGCGGCTTCGCCGGTTGCCCACACATCGGCGAGGCGTTGGAGGGCGTCTTCCTTGTTCTGAAGCCCGAGGTCGTAGCGCGGGGAGCCAGGTTCGACGCCGGCGGCGCCACGGAATCGGCCGCGCTGGTAGCGTATGACGGGCTCGATGGCGGAGACGAGTTTGGCGGCGGTCATCAGGCCGACGCCGATGCGGGTGCGGCCAAAGACGGCTTCGATGATTTCGCTATGGGTGAGGTTGGGGACTATTTTGCCGTCTTTGATGGTGTAGCCACCGACGATGCGGCTGGCGGGGACTTTGAGGTTGAAGATGGGGTCGTGGGTGTTGGAGAGTTGGTGAACCATTTTGAGGGTTGGGGCGCCGCGGTCATAGAGTCCCTCGTCCGTCTCTTCGAGGATGACCATGCAGCTTGAGGCGATGCGGGGGTCGTCGGTATCGACGGCGGCTGTGATGAAGTTGGCGGTCATCATATTAGTGATGAAGCGGCCGCGCTTTTCGACCTGGAGCCAGGGTTCCTCTCCTTCGTTCCATTGGGCGATGCGGACTTTGCCGCAGAGGACGCCGGTATCGACGCCGACATAGGGGAGTGGTTCGGTGAGGGCGAAGGCTCCGCGCCAGATTTTCTCCCCGCTGGCGGGGTTGCAACGGCTCATGTATTTGGCGCGCTGTTCGGGGGTTCCTTTTTCGGAGATGGGGCCCATGGCGAGGTTGTTGACGAGGGAGGTGGTGGCTGAACCGGCGTCGACCCAGGCGAGTTCCCAGGCTAGGAGGGAGAGTGCGAGGTTGCGGGGGCCTTCGATTGTTCCGCCGAACTCGGGGTCGAGGCCTGCGGCGGTGATGCCGGCCTGGTCGAAGGCCTCATACATGGAGTTTTTCTCGGGAGTCCATTCGTGGGTGTTGCGCTGGCCGTTGGCTACGAGGCGGGCAACGAGGCCGCGGGCGACGGAGCGGGCGCCCATAACGGCCATCTGGATATCGAATCGGTCGGTGAAGCGCCACATAATTTGGCGGACTTCGTCTCCGGGGAGCATTTTCATCGTGGGGCGGTCGGACATGGTCTCTTCCTCTTCTGGGGGTTCACGTGCGAGGTTCATTATACCATATTGGGGGGGCATTGCAAGCCGGGAGGTTAAACGCTCTTTGAACGGGGCGGACGCGATGGAAAGGCACCTCAAATGGCGAGGAAGTTGCCGAAGGGGTCACGCTATCCGGTCGACATCGTTCTCGATTTTTTTGAGGGGGGCAAGCCAGTTGCAAACTCAGGCTAGGCGCCCCCCTTCGACATCGGCGGGCTGGACTGTCTATGCCGGCAGACCAGGCTCCTAGGGTAAGAAGGCTAAACGCCCCTGCGAAGCCTTCAAGTCGTGGGCGAGCCCGCGAATTCAAGACCGAATCGAGGTATGTCCGGCTGGCGATTACCACCTGCAAATCCGTCTTCGTCGAAGCCGCGGCCCGCGCCTCCGGCACGCCCCG
>JAXFQS010000130.1:0-5008 GCA_034178815.1 Kiritimatiellia bacterium
CCCGCCCCCTTGTAGAGGAGAATGTCACGGACCGGAAGACGCCACCCCTTCGGTCGCCCCGTCTTTAAAGGATCGTGTGAAAGCGAATATTGCGTTTTGGCCATGCAAACAGAGAGTTTGTTCGTATCGGAATCAGCCTCAAGAGCCGCAAGTTTGTCCTTCGCCTCGGGTGAATAATCGACCCCTTCGCCTCCGTAAACTTGCGTCACGATGGCCTCGATGCGGGTGCCCAGCGGGGCATCTTGCGGCGAGAGAAAATGGAAGTCATTCGGCTCTTCGCAGGCTGCGACAACCTCCTCGGCCAACTCGACGGCGCCTTCTCCTCCCTTGAGCCAATGGTCGGAACGGGCGAAACGGCAGCCTTCCTCCCGGGCTATTTGCCGCACGAGATCGCATTCGGCGGGTGTGTCGGTGTAGAAGGCGTTCAGACAGACGATTGGCTTGATGCCGCTGCGCTTAATGATATCGATATGGGCGCGGAGATTGTCGCAACCCTTGGCCAGCAGGGGCAGGTTTTCGCTCGTATAGGCGGCATCCAGCGGTGCGCCCGGCTTGACCGCAGGCCCGCCGCCATGGAGTTTCAAGGCTCGGATTGTGGCGACCAGCACGACTGCGTGGGGCTTGAGTCCTGAGCAGCGGCATTTGATGTTCCAGAACTTTTCGTAGCCGATATCGCTTGCGAAGCCGCTTTCGGTGACGAGGTAGTCGGTGAGTTTCGAGGCGAGTCGGTCGGCGATGACGGACGATTGTCCGATGGCGATATTGGCAAAGGGGCCGGCATGGACAAGCACGGGTTGGCCCTCAATGGTTTGCATCAGGGTGGGGTTGACTGCCCGGACGAGCCATGCGGCCATGGCTCCGTCCACTTCGAGGTCGCGGGTGGTAATGGGGCTCCCGGATGTGCTATAGGCCATGACGATGCGCGACAGGCGCTGGCGGAGGTCTGACAAACTGGTGGCCATGGCGAGTATGGCCATGACCTCGGAGGCGACTGTGATGTAGAAGCCGGAGGGCATCTCGACTCCGTCCATCTTGCCGCCTTGTCCGATGGTGATGTTGCGGAGTGCCTGCGCGCAGAAGTCGATAGCCCAGCGCATCTGGACTCGTGCGGGGTCGATGGAGAGGCGTTTGAGACCGAGTTGGGCGAGGCGTGCGTCATCGTAGTTGCGCTCGTGCTGCATGCGGGCGGTCAAGGCAACCATTGCGAGGTTGTTGGCATTGGTGATGGCGTCGATGTCGCCGGTAAGGCCGAGTGAGAAGGGGGCGAGGGGAATGACTTGGGCGAGGCCGCCGCCGGCAGCGGAGCCTTTGATGTTGAAGGTCGGGCCGCCGGAGGGTTGGCGGATGGCTCCCGCGACGCGCTTGCCGAGGCGTCCGAGCCCTTCGACAAGACCGATGGTGGTCGTAGTTTTACCTTCACCCAGGGGGGTCGGCGTGATGGCCGTGACATCGATGTATTTGGCCCTTTGCGGGGCGTTGCCCAGACGGGCGAACACGCGAGCGCTGTCGATTTTCCCGTAGGCGGGGCCGTAGGGGATGAACTCTTCGTCTTGAAGCCCGAGTTCGGCGGCAAGGTCGCGTATGGGGCGCATCGAGTCTTCAGCGGCCTCGGCGATCTGCCAGTCGGCCAGTGCGGTTGGGTCAAGTTTCATGGGGTGCCTCAAAGTTCTAACGGAGCAGTATACCATAATGAGGATAAGGTTGAAACCAGAATCTCCAATTGGTTGGAAAAAGAGGGGGGCAGAGGTTGATATGGATTGACCTAGGAGGTGCCTATCCGCGGGAACCATCTGTGGCTGCGGAGGAAGTCTACCATCGGTTTCGGATTTGCTGCTTATGCCTAGGTGGATGATGGGCGGCAGAGTGGATGCCTAATCGCCCCTAGTTTTCTCTCTGTCGCGCTGATCTGGCAGTGGTTCAACAGGCGCTTGTTCCGTTCATTTCGCAATGGGCTTTGCGTACTGGTCGCGTCTAGGCACGCCCTGCCGAGTCGATTCTGCTCTCGTGAAGAAGTCCTCGTGGGGGGCTCTGTAGACGGATAAACCTTGCCAGCGATGGGGGAATGTGGTATCTTCCCGCTCTGATTGCAATGGGTGCCCCCCGGAGGCGCGCACCCAATTCTCACGAACCAGCGGGAGCCGCCGCCCATGTCCGATGTGCCGCAGACATCCGAAACGCTTTTGAATGATCTCGCGCGCGATTCGCAACACGCCCGTTGGGGCGAGTTCGTCGCCCGCTACCGCCCGATGATGGTGGGGTACCTTCAGAGCAAGTTCCCCACTCTTGAGGCTGACGACATTCTGCAAGAGACACTCGTGGCGCTCGCCCGAGCCTTGCCCGACTACCACTATGCCGCGGGCGAACACGGCGCCTTCCACAACTACCTCACGGGCATCCTGCGCCATAAAGCCCTCAAAGCTTTGGAACGCAAACAGCGCCACACCGCTCTTTTGGATGCCTATGCCCGCGAGCCGATTGCCCACGACTCCGATTCCAAAGCGTTCCAGAGCGACTGGCGCAAGTCCCTCTACGAGATTGCGCTGGGGCAATATCTCGCCGACGAGTCGGTTGCCTTGCGCACCCGCCAAATCTTTGAACGCGTCGCCATCGTTGGGGAAAAGCCAGAAGCCGTCGCCCAGGCATTCGGTCTTAAGCGAAATGCTATTGACCAAATCAAAAGCCGCGGGATTGCCAGCCTGAAAGCCCGTATCCGCGCCCTGCTTCAGGTGTCCGAACCTTCTAACGGAGGCGGAGACACCCCTGAGCGGACTCTTGGAGGGCAGAAACGGGGGCCGAGGCGAGGTTGACGCGAACCCCTTTTCTAGGGAGCCTCCGTGCCGTTTGGGGGTGCATTTGATTTCGCAGGGGATGGCACGCTTCTGCTTGACGGTGTCAAGCAATATGATATAATCGCGCCATATAGGAAGGAGGACTATTGCGTGCCCCTCAATTAGGAGACGCTAAGCCGACTATGAAAAACCATCTGTTTGTTTTATCGTTTGTCCTATGTCTGGGTGTTGCCGCAAGAGCGGAATCGCCGCGATTCGAGAAAGCGTTGCCCGTGTGGTCGGAGGGTGATTCCGGCGCGACGAACTGCGTGCGCGTCTTCGAGGGCGCGTTTGTCTGGAATGGCAGCGGCGAAAAGCCGATTCTGCGGCTTGCTTCGGCGTATGGGTGCCGCATCGAGTTGAACGGCGATTTCGCTGGCTATGGCCCTGCCCGGGCGGCAAAAGGTTGGTTCCGCGTAGACGAGTGGTCGCTCAAGGACGCTCGCCCGGGAACGAATCGGCTTGCCCTCGTTTCGCTCGCGCACAATACGCCCACCTATCAATGGATGGCTCAGCCGGCTTTTGTCCAGGCGGAGGTGCTGGTATCCCGAAACGGCGCGGTCGATGTGTTGCTGTGCAGCCAGAATCTGCGTGTCCGGGAGTCGGAAACCTATCTCGACTCGAAGGTAAAGTATTCCTTCCAGAGAGGCTGGAAGGAGGCCTACCGCGTCGGGCAGGGCAGCATTCCCCGCAAGCCCAGACAATTCAAGATCGCCTGCGGCACGAATGCACCTTCGCGCCTCTTGCCTCGCCGCATTCCCTATCCTCGCTTTGAGGTCAGAGAGTTGAAAAGGGGGGCGAACGGGCTTTGCGATGGAGGGGTCAACGATACGGGCTTCTTGATTGTGGCGATTCGGGCGTTAAAGGCTGGAGCAGTAGAGGTGAAATGGGATGAAATCCTCTCGGAGGGTGTCGTCAACCCCTGTCGCATCGGGTGCGACAATACGCTTAAGATTGCCGTCGACGGCCCAGGCGAATACCGCATTGAGACCCTCGAACCTTACACAGGGCGCTGGTTCGAGTTGACCGCCACCGATGGGATTGAGGCTACGCTTTCCCTGCGCACCTACAAGCATCCGTGTGCTGCGGATATGTCGGCAAAGGGCGCGCCCGAACTGCAGAAAGTCCTCCGCGCCGCCCGTGAAACCTTTGCCCAGAATGCCGTCGATGGCTTTATGGACTGCCCGAGCCGCGAGCGTGCGGGTTGGTTGTGCGACTCCTTTTTCCTGGGGCGCGCCGAGCGCTTCTTCACGGGGAAAATGACATTGAGCAGGCTTTTCTTGAGAACTATGCCGTGGCGGAGACGTTCGACGGGTTACCCGAGGGAATGGTTCCAATGTGCTATCCCGCCGACCACAATCGTACCGACGAGTGGATCATTGGGCGCAACTTTATTCCCAACTGGGCCATGTGGCTCGCCGTCGAACTCGAGGACTATGTTCGCCGTACGGGCGACCGCAAGATGGCGGAGCAGTTGCGCCCGAAACTCGTTGCGCTTTACCGCTATTTCCAGTCCTTCAAGAATGCGGACGGGTTGCTCGAGAACCTCAAAGGCTGGGTCTTCGTGGAATGGAGCAAGGCAAACGACTTTGTGGAGGGGGTGAACTATCCCTCCAATATGATGTATGCCGAGATGCTTTCCGCCATGGCGCGCCTCTACTCGGATCCCGACAAGGCCCGCGAAGCCGAGTCCGTGCGCGCAAAGATTCGCGAGCAGGCTTTCGACGGCCAATTCTTCCGCGACCACAATCGCTCCGCCGATGCGACCGAAACCTGCCAGTATTACGCTTTCTTTACCCGTACCGCCACGCGTGAGGCCTACCCCGACCTTTGGAGGCGCTTGGTTGCCGACTTCGGCCCGAAGCGGAATCCGGAGAAGAGTTGGCCGGAAATCCACCCCTCCAACGCCTTCATCGGCAACTACCTTCGTTTCGAGTTGCTGCATCAGGCCGGCTTGCAGAATCAGATTCGGGACGAGGCGCTCGCCTATTTCACGCGTATGGCCGAGCGGACAGGTACTCTTTGGGAGTTCTCCGCCCCATCCGCCTCCTGCTGCCACGGGTTCGCCTCCTATATCGCCGTTTTGCTTGCCGGCGAATAAAGCCCTTGCTTCTAGGGAAGTTTTGGAGGGAGAACTGTTGAGGACATCGCTACGGCGGTAGGAGGGAACGCCACCTTCT
>JAXFQS010000131.1:0-9767 GCA_034178815.1 Kiritimatiellia bacterium
TCCGCCCCCGTCTCCTCCGCCACGCTCTGCTCGTTCCCGCCGACTACCCCCACCCCAAGCGGATCGAGCAAAGTCTCCGCCAGCCCTCCAAGATTCTCCGGGATCGACGCCAGAGCCGCCTTCAACTGCTCCACCACCCCATCTTCCTCTCCGCCAGACTCCTCCTCCGCGGCCGCCTTCTGCCCACCATTTTCGGCCGATTCAGCCGCATAAAGCGTGTTGAGCGAACCAATCACCGCCTCCTTCGCAAAGAGCCCCACGCAGAGCGCCACGGACGCCTGCCAGTTCTCCTGCTCGATACCCATCGGCCTGAAAACAGGGGTCAAAAACTCCCCGCCGCGATGCAACAGCGACTTCCCCCCGACCGTCACATTCTGCATCAGAGAAAGCAGCGCCACCATGCAGACCAAGACCTTCCCTGCGCGGAACAGGAAGAAACGAAGCCGCTCCCAGGCACTCTTGCAAGTCGTCCAGAAACTGGGAATGTGGTACATCGGCAGTTCCATCACAAACGGCGAATGGGAGCCCTTGAACAGGGTGTTTTTCAACAGCAGTCCGGTGCAGACCGCCAGCAACACGCCCGCCAGATAGATTGCAAAGACCGCCAGCCCCGCCTTCGCACCGAAGAACGCCGCGCCAAAGAGCGCGTAGACCGGAAGTCTGGCGCCGCAGGACATGAAAGGTGCCATGAAGATGCTCAGCAACCTGTCTCTGCGCGCGGGGAGTGCGCGGGTAGCCATAATGGCCGGAACAGTGCATCCGAACCCGACCAGTAAAGGCACGAATGCACTGCCCGGCAAGCCGAGAAGCCTCATAAACCTGTCCATCACCACTGCCGCGCGAGCCATATATCCGGAGTCTTCGAGCACCGAGAGTCCGAGGAAGATGAAGAAGACGGGGGGGATGAAGGTCAGCAAGGTCTGCACGCCGGTGCCGAGCCCGTTGGCAAGGATTTGAACGAGCCAATCGGGGGCGTGGAGGGTGTGCAGGAGGGTGGTGAGTCCGTTGACGAAGAGGGCGCCGCCGGCAATGTCGAAGAAGTCGATGAAGCAGCTTCCGACGACCTGGGTAAACCAGAAGAGGGCGTACATCACGCCCAGGAAGATGGGGATCCCGAGCCAGCGGTTGAGGACGATTCGGTCGATTCGGCGGCTGAGAGTGTCGCCTTTGGGCGCGTGGTGGAGGCCCTTAAGAAGTTCGTCGATTTTCGCGTACCGGGCCTCTGCGATGAAGACATCGGCGGGGACTTCTTCTTGGCTGGCGAAGCGGCGAATCTGCTCTTCTGAGCCGGGGATTACTGCCTCCAGACGGCGCACGGCGGTATCTTCGTCGCAGGCGGTTTCCCGCTGGATATGGGCGACGGCGTGTTTGATAGAGGCGGGGTAGAGGGGGCGTGGGCGGGGGGTGCGTGCCTGGTCTTCGAGGGCGCGGGAGATGGCTTTGAGGAGGTTTTTGCGCCCGTTTCCGGCGAGTTCGGTGGCGACTACGGGCACGCCGAGGCGGCGGGAGAGAAGGTCGGTGTCGGGTGCGCTCCCGTAGGTTTTGCGGAAGACATCGCACATGGAGAGGGCTATGACTGTGGGGCGGTGGAGGGCGAGCATCTCTAGGGTGAGGAAGAGGTTACGCTCAAGGGTCATCGCGTCGACGACATTGACAATCAGGTCGTATTGTCCGCCGAGGATGAAGTCTGCCGCGACCTGTTCGTCCTGCCCGCCGGCGGCTCTCAGGGAGTACATTCCGGGCAGGTCGACGATGGTGGCCTCCTCGCCTGTTTCGAGCCGGACGCGTCCCTCGTGGCGTTCGACCGTCACGCCGGGCCAGTTGCCTACCTGCTGGCGTGCGCCAGACCAATTGTTGAAGAAGGTGGACTTGCCCGTGTTGGGGTTTCCGGCGAGTGCGATCGTGATCATCGGATTACTTCCTTTCCTCGAAATGGTGTTCGGCGGCGGGTGGCTGCGGACGGTTCGGCACGACCTGTTCGATTTCCAGCACCTCCGCCTCTTCGCGCCTGAGGGAGAGTTCGTAGCCCCGCACTCTCAGCCGCATCGGGTCACCCATCGGCGCGACGCCGGTCAGTTCGAATACCGCTCCGCGCGTAAAGCCCAGCGCCAGCAACTTCGCGCGGTAGAGGTCGTGCCCCGCCCGGTAACCTTTGACCACGGCCGCATCGCCCACTTTCATCTCCGAAACAGTCATCTCGTTTGCCTTTCGTTGAAAACGAGGCATAAGTTAGCAAACCCTAATTCCCAACGCAAGCAAAAAGTTATCCGGCTTTAACAAATCTTTATCCCCACTCGATTTTCGCCTCTTTGGCTCACCGATTGCCTCTCGGGGGCGCGTCCAACCGACCCGTGCCCTGCAGGTTGGGGGATGCCCATATAATCATAAAGATTGCCCCTTGGGGGCGCGATCCGCCGACCCGTGCCGGCATTGCGTATCGTGCCTACCTGCCGTCCTCAGTCTAGTCAACCAAGTGCATTCGGAGGTTGCCACCTTGGGGCGGCGGCGGTGCGTACCTGTCATCAGGAATCGAACCTTGCTTTTGGAAGCGCCCAAACGCCCCGTTTGGGAGCGCCTCCTCCCTTGTTGGCGGGTCGAGGGCGGGAGCGGTCGGGGCCGGTGGGTGCAATCAAACCGAAAAATTTCTTGTCGGGAACGGCAGAATTTGCTTGACATCAGGGGGGGGGGTAAAATAACCGACCATCAGCCCCTACATCCATTCGGAATCAACCTGCTCTCTAAAAGGATAAATCAATGAATCGTTCGATTCTTCACAGCCTTCTCGCGTCGGTGGCCTTGGGGCTGGTTGCCTCAGTTGCCTTGGCGCAGACTCCAGGCGTCAAACAGTGCATCTACGAGACGGCCAACATCGGCAACCCGCTTTCGAACGCCGCTAACGAGACGGTGCCCGGCGCGCTCTTCGCCTGCATCGGGCCCTATTACAATCAGTGGGCCGCCAAGACCTACACGGTCAATGGCAAGACCTACAATATGGTGTGGGTCGGCTATGTCTGGGCTTACGCCGGATACTGGCCGATGAAGGGGGGCGTCGAATACCACTTCGCCCGGCAATATGGCCACGGCGGCGGACTCTCCTTCAAACTCGTCTCGCCAAGTGGCAAAACTGTTCTCTCCTTCCCGCTTGAGGGTGGCCTCGCAACTGCCTCCTTTACCCCAGAGACGGATGGCTGGTACGAGGTGCACATCGCAGTGACCCCAGGTAGTAGTGGGTACTCCTGCGGGCCGAGCGTCGAACCTTTCATTACCGCGCAGGCCGGCCTGCTCTGGAATGAAGAGCCCGGGGTGGTAGACTGCACAACCGACAACATCGGCTCTTGGAAGAAGTTCCTCAATACCGACGAAGAGACCTTCCTCTATACTTCCACCCCGCCGGCTTTCTCGATTGCAACCGACACCCCGTACTACGGCCAAGAGGATGACAGCGTTGGCAGCAGGCTATACGACTTGGAGATTGGATCGACCTACTCCTTCTCCGTTCCCAAGGTCGTGACCAATGCAACCTTTACCGCGCTGCTCAAGGCAACTGGCTGGACTTTGACTTTGGCGGACGGGGAGCAACTCTCTGGTACCGGCAACAGCGTCACCATTGACTTCAGCGACCGGTATGTTGATGCCACGCTTCAATGGGAGTGGAGTGCCTTCGAGTCGCTCTCGCCCGGCTTTTACTATGGGAAGAGTGGCTCTAAAGACGACTGGAGTTTCACCCCTTCAAGTTCGGTTGTTTCGTCGACGGGCATTGCTTTCGCGGGCTACAAAGAGTGGGCGGGAATTGCTTATGATGGTCAGGGGCTGGATATCGGCACCTGCGCCTACGCCTGCTGGATGTATCTCAACAAGGGCTGCCACTTCAACATCTCTCGCAGTTTCAACGACTACTGCCGGGTGCTCATCACGCCCCCGGGGAGCGACCTCTCCACGGTGCTTGCCAATCCGAACGACACTTACATTCCCACGAAATCCGGATTCCATAAACTCGACATCCGCTTTACGAATGGCGACTATTCTAACGTCGGGTGTAATGTCGCCCCCTACTCCACTGCCAAGCGCGCCCTCGTGTGGAATATCGACGGGCCAACCGAAGTTACCGCAGAGAACATCACCACCGAGTGGTATCGCTTCGCCAATGCGGACTTCGAGGTTCCTCTCTTCTGGGCGGAAATCCCCCCTGAGATTGGTGGGGCGGCAGGCACCGTCCTCTATATCTACTAGCCGCGGGCGCCATTCCCGAGCGCGATTCTAGCCAACTTGCGGTTGCCCGCCAACCGCAAGTTTGGTATTCTCTACCCCCTAAGGTTGCCACCTGTCGCCCTATGAAGAGCCTACCTCTGCTGCTGATTCCTGCCTTGCTCACTGTCCAATTCCTTAGCGCCTCCGAGCCGGAAGTCCGCTTTGGCGGGCGCGTCGGGGAGGTTTTCGGAGAGATGATCCAGGCTCGCGCCAACTCCTCCTGGGCGCGGGGGGCTCTCTACGACGAGGCGGAGCGGGCCTTCGCCACCTGTTATGACTCCAAATCGGGCTGGAATGTCTGGCAAGGGGAGTACTGGGGCAAGACGATGCTCTCCTTGGCGGTCGCCGCCCGCTACACCGGCGACGAGGAACTCAAGGCGTGGATGGCGGCCAAGGCGCGGGCCTTTCTCAAGGCGTACCAGCGGCCCGACGGGTACATCGGAACCTACCACGAGGCCGACCAGATTGCCCGGGGGTTCAATGTCTGGAGCCGCAAGTACACCTTGTGGGCGCTGATTGAAATCCACCGTTTGACCGGTGAGCGGGAGTTCCTTGATGCGGCGGTGCGTCTGGCAGACCATTTGATTGCGCAGGTGGAGCGGCTCGGGGTCGGACTGGAGCAAGCAGGGGAGTGGCACGGTGTGTCGGCGATGAGCATCCTCAAGCCAATGGTCGAACTCGCGGAGTTGACGGGCCAGGGACGATACCGCGCCTTCTGCAGGGGCATCGTCAAGGCCTTCTCCGAGGGCCCCGCCAACCCGTGCCGCATCCTCAAAGACGCCCGCCGCAAAGAGCCCATCATGTCCTGGTATCCGACCCCGACCTACTGGGCGAAGGCCTACGAGATTATGAGTTGCCTGGAGGGCGTGGTGGCCTACTGCCGCCTGACGGGCGAGCAAGCCCCGCTCGCGGATGTCGTGGCCTATTACAACCATCTGGTTGCCGAGGAACTGAACCATTTGGGCTCGGTCGGGTACTTCGACCATTTCATCGACGCGCGCCACCGGGTCAACGCGATGACCGAACTTTGCGATGTCATCCACTGGATGCGCCTCAACCGCGAACTCTACGCCCTGACCGGCGAGAGCCGCTACGCCGATGCCATTGAGCTGGCCTTCTGCAACGCCTATCTCGCGGGCGTCGAGCGCGGCGGCAGATGGGGCGCCCACATCGTCCGCTCACACGGCACGCGCCACCTCTCCGCCCCCCCTCAGGCGGGTATGTTCGAGCACCAGTGCTGCCCCGACAATATGATGCGCGCGCTCGAAGACCTCACCGAAACCGCCGTCACCCGCCGCCCCGACGGCTCCCTCGCCATCGCCCAATTCTTTGATACCGACGCCACCCTTTCCAACGCATCCGTCCGCATCAGAGGTGCCTACCCCTGGCACGGAGAGATGCTTACCATACGCCTCGACTTGAAGCAACCCGCCACCGTCCGCCTGCGCAACCCCGCCTGGTCTCGCCACACGAGACTCGACGGAAAGATTGCCCAGAGCACCAACGGCTGGTTGACCCTCGACGCCCCCGCCGGAACCACCCGCCTGACCCTCCAGTTCGACCTCTCCCCAATCCTCCACAATGTCGAAGCCTACGAAGAACCCGTCCTCCCGTCCCCCCAGCCAAACGGAACCAATGTGATGCAGTACACCACCCACTTCATGGAGTGGTATACCCCCGAAATGGCCAACCTCTCCCGCACCTTCCGCGCCATGAGCATCCGCCGCGGCCCCCTCGTCCTGGCCAAGTCCCGCCTCAACGGCAACAGCCGATCCCAGACACTCCACGACACCTCCCTCGCCCATCTCGACTACCGCGCCCGCCTCCACCCCGCCCCCAAACGCGCCGCCAACTCGGCCGTTCCCCAGACCTGGAGATTGACCCTCACCCGAAGCGATCGCGAATACCAAGTGGAGGTCACCGACTTCGCCTCCGCCTCCAACATCAACGACCCCGAAAACTGGTTTTCAATCTGGTTCTAACCCCACCGAAAGGCTACCCGTGAAATCCCTTCTCGCCCCCCTCCTGCTCCTGCCCCTTGCCCTCTCCGCGGAGATTTTGCTCCCAGATCCGGCCGTCCTCGCCGACCAGGGACGCTACGCGATGGTGGGCACCGACGACAACAGTTCGAAGCAAGGACGCTTCAAAATCTATACTTCGACCAACCTCGTCGATTGGTCGGTTCTGCCCACCAAACTAGACGGGAATGCCATCCTTCCCAACAGCGAACTGATCGAGTGGATTTGCTTCTGGGCGCCGCAGGTGTTTCGCTGGAACGGGAAGTACGGCTTGGCGTATACGGCGGGGTATCGTTGGGCGATTGCGCTCTCGGACAAACTCGAGGGGCCCTACCGCAAGTACGCCGATTTCTCCCGCGCGGAAGGTAGCCATCCCCGCATCGACCCGTGTATCTTTTTCGACGAAGGCGGGAAGGTCTACGCCTATTGGTCGGACATCTCCTTTCCCGGTATTGCGGCAGTGGAGCTCTCGGCGGACTTGAAGCAGTTTGTCGGAAAGCCGGTTTGCTGTGTCAAGCGGGATAAGCCTTGGGAACTCAAACCGCTTGAGCCGAAGTACGAGGCGCTCAACGCGAAATACCGGGAGGAGTACGCCAAGGAGGGGAAGGTGTTCACGGAGCGGTACGGGACGAGTCCGACTACGGCGGAGGGGCCGTCGGTCATCAAGCGTCACGGGAAGTATGTGCTTTTCTACAGCACGAACGACTACCGCTCGCCGGACTATAGCGTGTGCGCGGCGGTGGCCGATTCGCCGCTTGGGCCGTGGAAGAAGCTTCAGGAGTATCCGGTTCTGAGCCGTGAAGAGTCGGGGCTCAACGGTACGGGCCACGGTGATGTGGTGTTCGACGGCGAGGGGCGGATGTGGTATGTTTTCCACGCGCATAACTCGTCCATCCGAATCTCCCCTCGTCGCACGGGAATTATCCGACTGGAGGAGACGCTCGCCCCAGACGGCTACCCGCGCTACAAGGCAATCCCGCGTACGATGCGCCTCTTTTGATTGCAACCTCCGGGGGTGGAAGGTTGCCGCGAACAGGGGGGCTTCTCGGACAGGAACGGGGAGCGGAGGTGCCTACCTTAGGCTAGCCCATACAGGCGAAGACGAGCGGGACGCTCACCATCGAGACCAGCGTCGTGACGACAATCGACTCGGTGCAGGTGACCGTATCCATCCCGTATTGGCGGGCAATGAGCGCGGTCAGCGTCCCCACCGGCATTGCCGTCTCGACCACGAAGACGCCGCGCACCATCCTGTCCACCGGAATGTGCCGGGCTACCAGCGCGACCGCCACCGGGATGAGCACCATCTTGAGCAGCGTGTAGGAGTAGACCTTCCGGTTTCCAAAGGTGTGCCGCAAGTCCGCCTGGGCTACGAACGCGCCGATCAGCAGCATGGAAAGCGGGATGCAGGATTTCCCCACATAGGTGAAGAAGTCGAGCACCGGCCCCGTGGCGCGTATGTCGAGAAGGAAGAGCACCAAGGCCAGCAATGAGGCCAGCAGACCCGGATTCATCAGCTGCTTCCAGCCGAACGGATGAGGCTCGCCGGAGGCTTTGGAGGCGAGGTAGAGACCGTAGGTGTAGAGCACGACATTGCACCAGATGATATAGAAGACGATGTGTATCATCACCTCCGGTCCATAGAGTCCGGCGAGCACGGGGATGCCCATGAAGCCGACATTGGTTGTGGCGGTCATGAGCAGGTAGAGGCGTTCGTTGCCGGGGCGCGGTCGGACGAGGCGCACCAGCAGAGGGCCGCTCGCTAGGAGGATGAAGTAGCACAGCAGGCTCATCCAGAGGTTCTGCACGAGCAGTCCGGCGGGCGGCCGGGATTCCTGCGAGAGGGTGCCTTGGAGGATGAGCACGGGGTTGAGGATGTTGACAACGATTGTCGAGAGTTCGCTGCTCCCTGTCGCGCCAATCCAGCGGCGGCGCCAGGCGCAATATCCGAGAGCCATCATGGCGAAGATGACGGCCATCTGCTTGAGTACGGGTTCCATCGGGGCGCTCTTTCCTTTCCGGTTGCGGCGGGATAGGATACCACAGCGGCGCCGGTTTTGCCATCCCCAAAAGGTTGCCGCGAAGGGAATCTGGTCGTAGGCACCTGCGGGAGCGTTTCGCTGGCACCTTTGTGGGGCGGAGGTTAGTTGGAAAGTCCCAGGGCGGTACGCAGGATTTTCCCGTAGGCCTTGGCGTGTGCGGCCATGCCCAGATCGTTGGGATGAACGCCGTCGACGGTGCCCTCGCCGCCGGGCGGATACATCTCGTCGGGGGGCAGGAAGTAGAGGTGCTGCCAGCCTTCCGCGACGAGTTTGGCGTGGAGTGCTTGGACGAAGCGGTCCGACTCGCTGTGGCGGGAGGTGTAGACATCGCTGCGCCCCGCCATGACGATGGGTGTGCCGGGGCGGAGGCGCCGGAGGTTGCGAATGAAGGGCTCGTAGCGTTCCTTGATGAGCGGCAGATTCATATTCCAGAGGCAGTCGAGCACATAGCAAGAGGCATCGATGGCGGCCAAGTGTCGGCTCATTTCGAGTTCCATCTTCCCGCTGCCGCTAAAGCCGAGATTGACGACGGGAATGTCCAGTTCGCGGCCGATAATATTGACAAATGCCAGGCCGGGGCGCGAAGCGCAACCGCCGTGGGTGATGGATGTGCCGTAGAAGACGGCAGGCTTGGTGATGCCGCTTTTCCTGGGTGGGAGGGTGTGGATCGAAGCGGTTTTGTCGAGGCCGAGAGTAAAGTCGCGAATACCGTTGTAGAGGGGCAGGTTGACGAGGCATTCGTCGCCGGGAGTCCAGTTGATGCTTAGGGACGAGCCGCCGGCTTTGGGGCATCTTCCCGTCTTGAGGTAGCGCCAGAGACCGCCGGGATTTCGGTGGTAGATGTCGATGCCGCTGACGCCCGTGGCGGGCATGTGGTCCATGCTGAGCGAAGGGCTCAGGGGTGTCCAGCGGAAGGTGAGGCGGGTGGAGTCGGTGGAGAAGCGGAATTGCATTCCGGCCGTGTGGCTTTTCATCGAGCGAACCCCTTCGTTGACTAGCTCGGTGACATTGGAGGGAAGGCGGTCGTAGTAGCGCTCGGTGTCGGCGAAGGCCTTGCCTTCAAGGGGGAGATGGCGGCCGTCGATCCATTTGACGCCGTTGGCATCGAGGGTTGCGTGCTGTTCGGCCATACGCGGGTCGTAGCGGGTCGCGTCGATAGCTCCGGCGTTCAGGGCGGAGACGGCGGGGAGGAGTTCCAGGGCGGCGATCAAGACAAGTCGTTGGAGTCGGTTGGATGTGGTCATAGTCTAAAAATGATAGCACAACGGGTTCGGTTTTGCCAGACGAATTGGCAGGAGGCGGGGCGATTGGTGTGCACCTTCGGGGGCGACGGGTTGGCACCTTCGGGAGGAATCGGTTGCTATCCGTCGGGGGAAGAGGTGGGCACCTTCGGTCAGCGCGGATTGAGGCGTTCGAGGATGGCTTTGGCGAGGGCCGGGGTGATGCCGGGGAGTGCGAC